>DASZRO010000099.1 GCA_035550055.1 Mycobacteriales bacterium
GGGAAGAACAGCACGACCAGCACGAAAAAGACGCCGATCAGCGACATCCAGTTTTCGGTCTGGCTCGACAGGTAATCCTGCAGCACGACAAAGATCGCCGCGCCGATCAGCGGCCCCCAGAACGAGCGCATGCCGCCCAGCACCGCCATGATCACAAAGTCGCCCGATAAATCCCAGCGCAGCGCCCGCGGGTCGACAAAGTTGTTGAGGAGTGCATAGAGCGCCCCGGCAATGCTGACGAAAAAGCACGAGATCACCCACGACATCCAGATGTGACGGTCGATCGGGATGCCGAGAAAACGCGCGCGCCGCTCGTTCTCGCGGATCGCCACCAGCGTGCGGCCGAACGGCGAGCGCAGCAGCACCGCCATGGCCGCGAGGCAGACCGCAAAGAAGAACAGCGCGAAATAATAGAACGCCTTGTCGTTGCCGAGGATGTCGATCGTCGCGACGCCGAGATGCAGCGGCACCCGGCGCCAGCCGATCAGCCCGTCGTCGCCGCCGGTCATCGAGTTCCAGCGGAAGGCGATGAAATAGAAGACCTGACCGAAGGCGATCGTCACCATCGCGAAATAGACGCCGCGCAGCCGAATGATCAGCGGCCCGATCAGCGCCGCCGCTCCGGTGCCGACGCCGATGCCGACAAGCATGGCGAGCGGCGTGCTCGGCGCGATGTAGCGGATCGTCATCCCGACGCCATAGGCCGCCAGCCCGAAATAGGCGGCGTGGCCGAACGACAGCACGCCGGTGTAGCCGAGCAGGAAATTGAGCGCCATCGCCGCAAGGCCCATGACCACGACCCGGCTGCCCAGCTCGGTGTAGCCGCCGACCAGCGGCATCCAGAACGGCATGGTCAGCAGCGCGGCCCAGATCAGCGCATCGGCGACCGGCTTGCTGACCCGCGGCATCAGACGCGGCCCTCTTCGCCGAACAGACCGGTCGGCTTGATCATCAGCACCAACACGAGCACCAGGAAGGAGATCGTGTCGGTCCACTCCGTCTGGATGCAGGCGACACCGAGTGACTCGATGACACCGAGCAGCAGGCCGCCGACGACGGCACCGCGGATGTTGCCGATACCGCCGAGGACGGCGGCGGTGAAGGCCTTCAGGCCCGGAACGAAGCCCATGTTGAACTGCACGTTGTACGCCATGCCGTAGAGGAAGCCGCCGGCCCCGCCGACCAGGCCGCCGAGCACGAAGGTCGCGACGATGATGCGCTCCACGTTGACACCCATGAGACTCGCCGTCTCCGCGTCCTGCGCGACAGCGCGGATGCCTTTGCCGAGCCGGGTACGGCTGACCACGGTGTCGACGACGAGGTAGAGCGCGATCGCGACGCCGACGATGATCACGTAGGTGTTGAGCACCGGCGCGCCGAAGATGTGAAACACCGGGTGTTCGGCGTAGAGGTCTTGCTGCACCGCGATCGGGTTGTTGCCGAACTCCTTGCCGGCAAGGTTGAGGGCGAAGAACGACGCGCCGATCGCGCTGATCAGAAAGGCCAACGGAGGCGCGCCGCGGCGACGCAACGGCCGGTAGGCGACCCGTTCGAGGACGAATGCCGCTAGGCCTCCGACGACGGCTCCCGACGCCACCCCCAGCGCGATCAGCCACACCGTCGACCACCCGTGCGGGGTGGTCGGTCCGGCGACGGCCTGCACCGTGAACAAGCCGCCGAAAGCGCCGCTCATGAAGACCTCGCTGTGCGCGAAGTTGATCAGCTGCAGTACGCCGTACACGAGGGTGTAGCCGAGCGCGACCAGCGCATAGACCGAGCCGTTCTCGATCCCGCTGATGAACAGCGGCCAGAAGTTATGCGAGAAGCACATCGGGTGGCGCGGCTCCTGGGTCGGCGGCTACGACATCGACAAAGCAGAACGTCGCGGGTCGGACGCTACAACGCATCCGACCCGCGACGCCCTATTGGCTTACCTAGCCGATCCGCCTAGACCAGGCTGTCGATCGGGCCGAGGTAGTCGATGTTGCCGTTCTTCACCTGGTAGAGGTAGACGGCCGTGGTCTTCAGCTCGTGGTTCGAACCGAAGGCGATCGTCTTCGTGACGCCCGTGTAGTTGACGTTGGCGACGGCCGAGACCAGTGCCTGCCGGGTGACGTTCGCACCGAGGGACTTCATGGCGGCGATGATGGCGTTGGCCACGTCGTACGCCTCCGCGGAGTACGTGCCGGCAGCCTGGTTGAACGCGGCCTGGTACGCCGAGAAGAACGACGCAGCCTTGGTCGGGTCCGAACACGGGCAGGTGAAGTAGGCGCCGTTCGCCGCGGCACCGGCTTCCTTGACGAAGTTCGGGTCCTTCGACCCGTCGTCGGACATGAAGACGCCCTTGAAGCCCGCCGAGCGAAGCGCCTTCAGGAACGGGCCACCGTCGGCGTAGTAGCCGCTGTAGTAGACCGCGTCCGCGCCGGAGCTGGCGATCTTCGCCGCCTCGTTCGTCGGCTTGGTGCCCTGCGGCAGGCCGTCGTGCTCGACCGTCACGCCGTCCGCCTTGAGGTCCTTGTCGAGCTCGGCGGCAAGGCCCTGGCCGTACGCCTCAGCGTCGTCGACCGAGTACACGTTCTTCACGTTGAGCTTCTTGCTGAGGTACTCGGCCGCGCCGGCACCCTGCGAGCTGTCGGTTGCGACAGCGCGGTAGAAGGTGGTGAAGCCGTTGCTCGAGTCGGTCAGCGTCGGCAGGGTGGCCGATGCGGTCACGGACACGAGGTTCGCCGCGGCGAACGCGGACTCGCTGGCCTGCGTGGCACCCGAGAAGGCGGGGCCGACGACGGCGACGACGTTGGAGTCCGAGACCTCGCTGGCGGCTGCCGCCGGCGCGTCGGTTGCCGAGCCCTGGTCGTCCACGGCCTTGTAGACCAGCTTGAACGGCAGGTCACCGGCCGAGTTCGCCTGGTCGATGGCGAGCTTCGCGCCGTCACAGATGTTGATTCCCAGAGCCGCGTTGTCCCCGGTGAGGGGGCCCTGGCAGGCGATCGTGTAGCTCTTGCCCGAGCTGGTGCCGCTGCCGCTGCCGCCGTTGCCTCCGCTGGAACTGCTGCCACATGCGGTCGCCGCGATCGCGGCGAGGGCGAGCGGCGCGACGAGTCGAATCGATCGACCGGTCTGCATCCTTGCTCCTCTCAACAGGTCGATTCGTGGTTTCGAAGCGCAACCTAGCGCCCGCAGACCGTCACAACAGCCTCGCCTGCAACCGTTGCCAGGTCGTTACAAAGCCCGCAGCGGCACGAACCGCCTCGAATCGAGGCCGTCAGCTGTGCGGATCGGTCTGGGCGATGACGGCTTCCGCGACCTCGCGCATCGAACGACGGCCGTCCATCGCCGCCTTCTGGATCCACCGGAACGCCTCGGGTTCGGTCATCCCGTGCTCGGTCTGCAGGCGGCCTTTCGCTCGGTCGAGCATCTTGCGGGTCTCGAGTCGCTGCGTCAGGTCGGCTACCTCGCCGCTGAGCGCTCGCAGCTGCTCGTGGCGGCTGATCGACACCTCGATCGCCGGGATCAAGTCGGCCTTGCCAAACGGCTTCACGACGTACGCCATCGCGCCGGCCTCGACCGCACGCTCGACGAGGTCGCGCTGGCTGAACGCGGTCAGCATCACGACGGGAGCGATCTCGTCGCCGACGATGCGTTGCGCGGCGGTGATGCCATCGAGCACCGGCATCTTCACGTCGAGGACCACGACGTCCGGGCGCGTCTCGTTGGCGAGGTCGATCGCCTGCTGACCGTCAGCTGCCTCGCCGACGACGTGGAAGCCCTCTTCCTCGAGCATTTCCTTGAGGTCGAGCCGAATCAGGGCCTCGTCCTCGGCAATGAGCACCCGCCGCGGCTCCTGCGTCGTCACCCGCCAAAGCCTATCGAGCCTGCTTACCTACACTCTTGGACACTTGTGGCCCCGGTATCCCAACGGCAGAGGAAGCGGACTCAAAACCCGCACAGTGTCGGTTCAAATCCGACCCGGGGCACTGCCGCCCCCTCGAAGTAGCACACAACCCGGCATCAGCTGCGGCTTTCCTGCACGGATGTCCGGTTCCGGATGGAGGTTGTGTGCTACTTCGGGAAAGTGGGGCTAGGCGATCGGGCGGTCGGTGGGGAGCACCGGTGACGGCAGCTGGGTGTCGCCCATCAGCCAGCGGTCGACCGACGCCGCACAGGCGCGCCCCTCGGCGATCGCCCACACGATGAGCGACTGCCCGCGGCCCATGTCGCCGCAGACGAACACCCCGTCGCTGTCGGTCATCCACTCACCGTCGCGCGCCACGTTCCCGCGCTGGTCGTAGGACACCCCGAGCCCGTCGAGCAAGGCGCCCTTCTCCGGGCCGAGGAACCCCATCGCGAGCAGCACCAGCTGTGCCGGCAGCTCCTTCTCGGTGCCCTCGATCGGAGCGAACTTCTCGTCGACCTCACTGATCACGAGCCCGGACACCCGGCCGTCGGCGTCGCCGGCGAAGCGCTGCGTCGAGACCGCGTAGATCCGCTCGCCACCCTCTTCGTGGGCGCTCGACACCCGGTAGATCATCGGGTACGTCGGCCACGGCATGGCTGCCGAGCGCTGCTCCGGCGGCCGTTGCAGGATCTCGAGCTGGGTGACTGACTTCGCGCCCTGGCGCAGCGCCGTACCGAGGCAGTCCGCCCCGGTGTCGCCGCCACCGAGGATGATCACGTCCTTGCCGGCGGCTGAGATCGGCGGGGCGTCGATGTCGCCCTGCTGCACCCGGTTGGCCAACGGCAGGTAGTCCATCGCCGGGTAGATGCCCTTGAGGTCACGACCCGGTACGTCGAGGTCCCGCGGCACGGTCGACCCGCCGGCGAGCACGATCGCGTCGTGCCGCTTGCGCAGCTGCTCCGCAGTGATGTCGACACCCACGTTCACCCCGGAACGAAAACGAGTGCCCTCCTCCTCCATCTGCAGCAGCCGCAGGTCGAGGTGACGCTTCTCCATCTTGAACTCGGGGATGCCGTAACGAAGCAGGCCACCGATCCGGTCCGCCCGCTCGTAGACGACCACCGTGTGCCCGGCGCGGGTGAGCTGCTGCGCGGCGGCCAGACCCGCGGGTCCCGATCCGACGACCCCGACGGTCTTGCCGGACAGCCGCTCGGCGACCTGCGGCGAGATCCAGCCCTCGTCCCATGCCCGGTCGACGATCTCGACCTCGACCTGCTTGATCGTGACGGGGTCGGAGTTGATGCCGAGGACGCACGCGCTCTCGCAGGGTGCGGGGCAGAGCCGGCCGGTGAACTCCGGGAAGTTGTTCGTCGCGTGGAGACGTTCGATGGCCTCGCGCCAGTCCTCGCGCCAGACCAGGTCGTTCCACTCCGGGATCAGGTTGCCCAGCGGGCAGCCCTGGTGACAGAACGGGATCCCGCAGTCCATGCAACGACCGGCCTGCTTCTGCAGACGCTGTGGGTCGAAGTCCTCGTACACCTCGCGCCAGTCGGAGATCCGTACGTCGACCGGCCGGCGCTTCGGCGTTTCACGGGGGGTGGTCAGAAAGCCGCGCGGGTCAGCCATGCGACGCCGCCATGATCGCTGCGTCCACGTCCTCGCCAGCCTCCTCTGCGGCCTTCGCCGCCTCCAGCACCCGCTTGTAGTCGCGCGGCATCACCTTCGCGAACCGCACCGCCGAGGCGTCCCAGTCCGCGAGCAGCGCGGCGGCCACGACGGAGTCGGTCTCGGCTTGGTGGCGCGCGATCACCTCACGTAGGAAGTCTCGGTCGTCGGCCGAGAGCTCCTCGACGTCGACCATCTCGCCGTTGACCTTGCCCGCGTCGAGGTCGAGCACGTAGGCGATCCCGCCGGACATGCCGGCCGCGACGTTGCGCCCGGTCGGGCCGAGGATCACGACCCGCCCGCCGGTCATGTACTCGCAGGCGTGGTCGCCGACGCCCTCGACCACCGCGGTCGCACCGGAGTTGCGGACGCAGAAGCGCTCGCCGACCAGACCGCGGATGAACGCCTCTCCCCCGGTCGCGCCGTAGAGGATGACGTTGCCGGCGATGACGTTCTCCTCGGCACGGAACGGCGCGGCCTGATCGGGTCGCACCACGATCCGCCCGCCCGACAGCCCCTTGCCGAGATAGTCGTTGGAGTCACCGAGCAACCGGAGCGTGATGCCTCTCGGCACGAAGGCGCCGAACGACTGCCCGGCTGAGCCGGTGAACGTCACGTCGATGGTGCCGTCCGGCAGCCCGGCATCGGCGTACCGCTTCGTCACCTCGTGGCCGAGGATCGTGCCGACGGTCCGGTTCACGTTGCGAATGGGCAGCTCGAGCCGCACCGGCCGGGCGTCGGCCAGCGCGCCTTCGCAGAGCTGGACGAGCGTCTGGTCGAGCGCCTTGTCCAGGCCGTGGTCCTGCGCGCGGGTCTGATGCCGCGGACCGTCCACCTCCGGCTTGTGCAGGATCGGGCTGAGGTCCAGTCCCGACGCCTTCCAGTGGTCGATTGCGGCGGTGGTGTCGAGCGACTCCACCTGGCCCACCGCTTCGTCGATCGAGCGGAAGCCGAGCGCCGCCAGGTGCTCGCGGACCTCCTCGGCGACGAACTCGAAGAAGGTCTCCACGAACTCCGGCTGGCCGCTGAACCGCTTGCGCAGCTCCGGGTTCTGGGTGGCGATGCCGACCGGGCAGGTGTCGAGGTGGCAGACCCGCATCAGGATGCAGCCGGACACCACGAGCGGCGCGGTCGCGAACCCGAACTCCTCCGCCCCGAGCAACGCCGCGATCATCACGTCGCGACCGGTCTTCATCTGACCGTCGACCTGGACGACGATGCGGTCGCGCAGCCCGTTGATCATCAGCGTCTGCTGGGTCTCGGCGAGTCCGAGCTCCCAGGGCGAGCCGGCGTGCTTGAGCGAGGTCAACGGCGCCGCTCCCGTGCCGCCGTCGTGCCCGGAGATCAGTACGACGTCGGCGTGTGCCTTGGACACCCCGGCGGCGACGGTCCCCACGCCCACCTCGGCCACGAGCTTGACGTGCACCCGTGCCTGCGGGTTGGCGTTCTTCAGGTCGTGGATGAGCTGCTTGAGGTCCTCGATCGAGTAGATGTCGTGGTGCGGGGGTGGCGAGATCAGCCCGACGCCCGGTGTCGACCCGCGCGTCTTCGCGATCCACGGATAGACCTTGTTGCCGGGCAGCTGGCCGCCCTCGCCCGGCTTGGCGCCCTGCGCCATCTTGATCTGGATGTCGTCGGCGTTGGTCAGGTAGTCGCTGGTGACGCCGAACCGGCCACTGGCAACCTGCTTGATCGCGCTGCGCCGCTGCGGATCGTGGAGCCGGTCGCTGTCCTCGCCGCCTTCGCCGGTGTTGGACTTGCCGCCGAGCCGGTTCATCGCGATCGCGAGCGTCTGGTGCGCTTCGAGCGAGATCGAGCCGTACGACATCGCACCCGTCGCGAACCGCTTGACGATCTCGGAGACGGGCTCGACCTCGTCGATCGGAACCGGCGGCCGCACGCCGTCCTTGAAGCGGAACAGGCCGCGCAGCGTCATGAGCTTCTGCGCCTGCTCGTCGACGGCTGTCGAGTACTCCTTGAACACCTCGTAGCGGCCGCTGCGCGTCGCGTGCTGGAGCTTGAAGACGGTCTGCGGGTTGAACAGGTGCGGCTCGCCTTCGCGACGCCACTGGTACTCGCCGCCGACCCAAAGGCGGCGGTGCTTGTGGGGGGCTCGCGGGTAGGCGTGGGCGTGCCGGGCAGCGACCTCCTCGGCGATGGTGTCCAGCCCGACCCCACCGAGGCGTGACGTGGTCCCGGTGAAGTAGTCGTCGATCACGTCCTGCGACAGGCCGAGCGCCTCGAAGATCTGGGCGCCCGTGTAGGAGCTCTTCGTCGAGACTCCCATCTTGCTCATGACCTTGAGCACGCCCTTGCCGAGCGCCTTGATGTACTTGTGAACCGCCTCGTCGGCGTCGATTCCCGTGACGACGCCGCCACGCACCAGGTCCTCGACCGACTCCATCGCGAGGTAGGGGTTGATCGCCGCCGCGCCGTACCCGATGAGCAGGGCGACGTGATGGACCTCCCGCACGTCGCCGGCCTCGACGATGAGACCGACCTTCGTCCGCGTCTTCTCGCGGATCAGGTGGTGATGCACCGCCGCGGTCAAGAGCAGCGACGGGATCGGCGCCAGCTCGGCGTCGCTGTCGCGGTCGGACAGCACGATCAGCCGGGCACCGCCGGCGATCGCGTCGCTGACCTCCTGGCGGGCGCGCTCGATGGCGGCGCGCAGCGCCGCTCCGCCACCCGAGACCTGGTAGAGGCCCCGGACGACGTGACAGGCGAAGCCGGGCAGGTCCCCGTCGTCGTTGACGTGGATGATCTTGGCGAGCTCGTCGTTGTCGAGCACCGGGAACGGCAGCGTGACCTGCCGGCACGACGCAGGCGTCGGGTCGAGCAGGTTGCGCTCCGGCCCGATCGACGTGCCGAGCGAGGTCACGAGCTCCTCGCGGATGGCGTCCAGCGGCGGGTTGGTGACCTGCGCGAACAGCTGGGTGAAGTAGTCGAACAGCAGCCGCGGGCGAGACGACAGCGCGGCGACGGGGGTGTCGGTGCCCATCGAGCCGATCGCTTCCGCCCCGGTGCGCGCCATGGGCGCGACGATCGTGCGGAGCTCCTCCTCGGTGTAGCCGAACGCCTGCTGGCGGCGTACGACGGACTCGTGCGAGTAGACGATGTGCTCGCGGTCCGGCAGCGCGTCGAGGTGGAGCAGCCCGCCGTGCAGCCACTCGCCGTACGGGTGCGCGGCCGCCAGCTCGTCCTTGAGCTCGTCGTCGCCGACGATGCGGCCGGCAGCGGTGTCGACGAGGAACATCCGGCCCGGCTGGAGCCGTCCCTTCTGCACGACGCGATCGGCGGGGATGTCGAGCACGCCGACTTCGGAGGCGAGGACGACGCGGCCGTCGTCGGTCACCCAGTAGCGCGACGGCCGTAGCCCGTTGCGGTCGAGCACCGCCCCGATCACCGTGCCGTCGGTGAAGGCGACACACGCCGGGCCGTCCCACGGCTCCATGACGCAGGAGTGGAACTCGTAGAAGGCCTTGCGCGCCGGGTCCATCAGCGCGTTGTTCTCGTGGGCCTCGGGGATCATCATCAGAACCGCGTGCGGGAGCGAGCGACCGCCCAGGTGCAGCAGCTCGAGAACCTCGTCGAAGCTCGCCGAGTCACTCCCGCCGGGGGTCACGATCGGGAACAGCCGGGTCAGGTCACCCGGCAGCAGGTCGCTTTCCAGCAGCGCCTCACGCGCGCGCATCCAGTTCCGGTTGCCCATGACCGTGTTGATCTCGCCGTTGTGAGCGATGTAGCGGTACGGGTGCGCGAGCGGCCATGAGGGGAACGTGTTCGTGGAGAAACGGGAGTGCACCAGGCCGATCGCCGAGGCGAACCGCTCGTCGGTCAGGTCGGGGAAGAACGCCGGGAGCTGGTCGGTGGTCAGCATCCCCTTGTAGACGAGCGTGCGGCACGACAGCGACGGCAGGTAGGCGCCGACCTCGCGCTCGATGCGCTTGCGAGCACAGAACGCCATCCGCTCCAACGCCATGCCGGTCGACCCGTCGCCAGCCGCGACGAACAGCTGCCGGAAGCGCGGCATGACCGACAAGGCGGTGTCACCGAGCGAAGACGGATCGGTTGGCACCTCGCGCCAGCCGAGCACCTGCAGCGACTCCTCGGCGACGACGCGTTCGATGGCGTCGACCGCCTTGCGCTCCTCCTCGTCGTCGCTGGGCAGGAAGGCCATGCCCACGGCGTAGCCGCCGACCTCGGGCAGCTCGACGCCGGCGACCTGGCGCAGGAACGGGTCGGGAATCTGGGTCAGGATTCCCGCGCCGTCACCGGTGTTGACCTCGGCGCCGGATGCACCTCGATGGTCGAGGTTGTGCAGCGCGGTCAGCGCGTCGGCGACGATCGCGTGGCTGCTGCGGCCGTGCATGTCGGCAACGAAGGCGACGCCACACGCGTCGTGCTCGTGCTTGCCGTCGTACAGACCCTGCGCCGCGGGGGTCGCGGCGGACCGGAACGGCTCACCGGGGACCAGCGACCCGGCGCGCGGCGGTGAACTCGACATTGGCGACCCGTCCTTTGAATCGTCGCACGGCGCACGCGAACCGGCCTGGGGTACGGCCATACGGTGCGGTTACGTGATGCGGGACGGCGTCGGCCCAGCCCGTTCAGGTTACCTCAGCGTTACACAGCCGGACCAACGGGATATCCGTCATGTTGCGAGCAGGGTGGAAACGGCGACGTTCCTACCCTGAGACGCCGGCGCCAATCGCGTGGCCCACGCCGTACACCACGGCGACCGTCACCGAGCCGAGCACGAGCTGGCGCACCGCACCGACGCCCACCGGCCGGTGGGTGAACCGCGCCACCGCCCCTCCCATGACCAGCAGCAGCGCGGCGCCGAGCACGATCGACCAGATGAGGGTGCGAGCGCCCAGCAGGTAGGGCAGCAACGGCACGACCGCGCCGATCCCAAAGGTGACGAACGACAGCCCGCCCGCGACATACGGCGACGGCTGCTCGTCCGGGTCGACCCCGAGCTCCTCGCGGACGTGGACCCGCCAGGCCTCGTCGGGGTCCTTGGACACTTCGCGTGCCACCCGGTCGGCGAGCTCGCGGGGAAGCCCGCGCCGGCGGAACAGACCGGCGAGCTCACGCTCCTCCGCGGCCGGGCTGCGCTCGATCTCGGCTCGCTCCTTCTCGATCTCCGCCTGGACCAGGTGGGTTTGGGAGGCCACCGACGTCCACTCCCCCACGGCCATCGAGAACGAGCCGGCGAGCAGGCCGGCGAGACCGGCCAGGATGATCTGGTGGGACGATGCGCTGGCGCCGGCGACACCTGCGACGAGGGCGCCGTTGGAGACCAGCCCGTCCATCGCACCGAACACCGCCGGGCGCAACAGCCCGGCGTTGACGTCGCGGTGCGAGTGGTGGATCTCGCCGCCGGTACCTGCGACGGCGGGCATCGACTCCCTCATCGGGTGACCTCCGCGGCCGACCCGACGTCGCGCTCGTCGGTGTGGGCCGGCGCTTCGGCTCGGGGCCGGCCGGCCAGGTAGAAGTACGCCGCCGCGGCGACGAACACGATCACGCTGGTCCAGTCGTTGAGCCGAAGCCCGAGGAAGCGGTGTGCGTCGTCGATGCGCAGCGACTCGATCCAGCCGCGCCCTGCCGTGTAGAGCATCACGTAGAGCGCGAACGCCCGACCCCGGGTGAAGTGGCGACGGCGGTCCGCCCAGATCACGACGAGCGCGACGCCGAGGTCCCAGATCGACTCGTAGAGGAAGGTCGGCTGGTAGTAGGCGACGAGCTGATACTTCGCGATGTAGGCGCCGGCGGCGTTCATCGGCCGGTGCGACGGGTCGATGTGCAACCCCCACGGCAGCGACGTCGGGCGCCCGTAGAGCTCCTGGTTGAACCAGTTCCCCCAGCGCCCGAGCGCCTGCGCGACCGGCAACGCCGGAGCGAGTGAGTCCGCGACCATCGCGAAGCTCAGCTTGTAGTGCCGGCACGCCAGCCACGCGCCGAGCGCGCCGAACACGACGGCGCCCCAGATCCCGAGGCCGCCGTCCCAGATCTTCAGTGCCGCGACGGTGCCCTGGCCGTTCTTCCCCCAGTACAGCTCCGGGTTGGTCGCGAGGTGGTAGATCCGCGCACCGACCAGGCCGAACGGCACCGCCCAGGTGGCAACGTCGGCGATCGCCCCTTTACGGCCACCACGCGCGACGAACCGTCGATCGCCGATGATCGCCGCCGCGATGACGCCGGCGATGATGCACAGCGCGTAGAACCGGATCGGGAACGGTCCGACGTGCACGAGGTTGCGCGACGGACTCGGGATGTGAGCGGGCAGCATCTCCGACCACACTAGTGAGCGGCGCGTACGCCGGCCGCGAGCTCCTTCGCGAGCGTCCCGACTGCGGCCGCACCCGCGGACTCGGTCGTCGCATCGAGCAGGCAGCGCACCAGCGCCGATCCGACGATCACGCCGTCGGCGTACCTCGCCGTCTCCGCGGCCTGGTCACCGGTCGAGACCCCTAGGCCGACCCCGATCGGGAGGTCGGTGGCCGAGCGGACGCGCGCCACGAGCTCTGGCGCGGCAGCCGAGGTCGCGGTCCGCGCACCCGTGACGCCCATCGTCGACGCCGCGTAGACCCAGCCGCGGCAGGCCGCAACGGTGCTTGCGATGCGCTCCGGCTTCGACGACGGCGCGACCAGGAACACTCGCTCGAGGCCGGCACGATCGGACACGTCGAGCCACTCCGCGCCTTCGTCAGGGATCAGGTCGGGAGTGATCAGACCCTGTCCACCCGCCGACTGGAGGTCCTTCGCGAACCGCTCCACGCCGTAGGCGAGCACCGGGTTCCAGTACGTCATCAGGACGACCGGTACGCCGAGCGCTGCCGTCGCCTCGATGGTCCGGAGTACGTCGGTGATGCGCGTCCCGGATCGCAGCGCCTGCTCGGTCGCCGCCTGGATCGTCGGACCGTCGAGCACCGGGTCGCTGTAGGGCAACCCCACCTCGATGATGTCGACGCCGCCGTCGACGAGCGCGCGCATCGCTTCAAGGCAACCGTCGTACGACGGATAGCCGGCCGGCAGGTATCCGACGAAGGCAGCGCGTCCTTCCGCCTTCGCCGCGGCATAGGCCTGCCCGGTCGACCCAGTCATACGAGACCGAACCAGTGGGCGGCCGTGTCCATGTCCTTGTCGCCACGGCCGGACAGGTTGACCAACAGGATCGAGTCGGGTTCGCGCCGCGCCAACGAGCGCGCTCCGGCCAGGGCGTGCGAGCTCTCGATCGCCGGGATGATGCCCTCGGTCCGGCAGAGCAGCCGGAACGCCTCCATCGCGTCCTCGTCGTCGACGGGTTCGTAGCTCGCGCGGCCGATGTCCTTGAGCCAGGCGTGCTCCGGCCCGACACCCGGGTAGTCCAGACCGGCGGAGATGGAGTGGGACTCGCGGGTCTGGCCGTCTTCGTCCTGCAAAACGTAAGAGCGCGACCCGTGGAGGACGCCCGGCGATCCGCCGGTCAGCGTCGCCGCGTGCTTGCCGGTCTCGATGCCTTCTCCGCCCGCTTCGAACCCGTAGAGGCGCACGTCCGGATCGGGGATGAACGCACTGAAGATGCCCATCGCGTTGGAGCCGCCGCCGACGCATGCGCACACCGCGTCGGGCAACCGGCCGATCTTGTCCAGGCACTGCGCGCGCGCCTCGGTCCCGATCACCGACGCGAAGTCGCGCACCATTGCGGGAAACGGAGCGGGGCCACCGACCGAGCCGATCACGTAGTGGGTCGTCTCGACGTTGGTCACCCAGTCGCGAAACGCCTCGTTCATCGCGTCCTTGAGGGTCCGCGAGCCGCTCTTGACCGGTGTGACCTCCGCGCCGAGCAACCTCATCCGTGCGACGTTGAGGGCCTGCCGCTCGGTGTCGACCTCGCCCATGTAGACGGTGCACTCGAGTCCGAACAGCGCCGCCGCCGTTGCGGTGGCGACCCCGTGCTGCCCGGCGCCGGTCTCCGCGATGACGCGCGGCTTGCCCATTCGCTTCGTGAGCAGTGCCTGACCCAGCACGTTGTTGATCTTGTGGGCACCGGTGTGGTTGAGGTCCTCGCGCTTGAGCAGCACCCGGGCGCCGACGGCCTCGGAGAACCGGGTCGCGTCGTACAGCATCGACGGCCGGCCGGCGTAGTCGCGCAGCAACCGCTCGAACTCGGCCTTGAACTCAGGATCCTGGCGGGCCGCGGCGTAGACGTCGTCGAGCTCGTCCAGCGCGGCGATCAGCGCTTCCGGGACGTAGCGGCCGCCGTAGGGACCGAACCGGCCGTCGCCGTGTTCGATGGTCGCGTCCATCGCGGCTGCCTCCTAGGCCGGGTGGCGGCATGAGGGGTGCACCCCGGCCGCCACCAGGTCGGCGACCGCCTGCCGCGGGTTGTCGGCCTTGACCAGCCCCTCGCCCACCAGTACCGCGTCGGCACCCGCCGCGGCGGCGGCGAGCAAATCGTGCGGTCCGCGGATGCCGCTTTCGGCGACGCGCACCACCGACGACGGGATCTCCGCCGCCACCCGGGCGAAGGTGTCCCGATCGACCTCGAGCGTGCGCAGGTTGCGGTTGTTGATCCCGATCACCCGCGCGCCGGCATCGAGGGCGCGCAGCGCCTCGGTCTCGTCGTGCGCCTCCACGAGCGCCGTCATGCCCAGGCTCTCGATGCGCTCACGCAGACTGACGAGCACTTGCTGGTCGAGTGCGGCGACGATCAGCAGGACGACGTCTGCGCCGTGTGCCCTCGCCTCCCACACCTGGTACGGCGTCACCACGAAGTCCTTGCGCAGCACCGGGATGTCGACCGCGGCACGCACCGCGTCGAGATCTGCGAGCGAGCCGTTGAACCGCCGCTGCTCGGTCAGCACGGAGATCACCGCCGCCCCGCCCGCGGCGTACTCCGTCGCCAGCTCGGCCGGGTCGCCGATCACGGCGAGCTCACCCATGCTCGGGCTGGAGCGCTTCACCTCGGCGATGACGGCGACCCCGTCGGTCGACAGCGCCGCCACGGCGTCACGAGGAGCCGGTGCGGAAGCGGCGAGCTCTTTGACGGCGTCGAGCGGCAGGACCCGCTCGCGCTCGGCGAGATCCTCACGAACCCCGCGCACGATGTCGTCGAGGACGGACATTCGGCAAGGGTAGTGATCCACTGCGGAGCTCATTCGGCCGCCTCCCCGCCCGCTGCCTCGAGCCCCGTGGCCGCGGCATCCGCAGTCGGATCCTCTCCCCTGTCGAGGGCGTCCCACGCGGTGTCCGACGGGTCTCCCTTGGCGACGACCGGACGCGACGCCGAAGGCGCGTCGTACTTGCGTCCCATCGCCGCCCACGCCCCGCTGCGTGCCGCCGCGAGGACGCCCGCAACGACCGCCAGCAGCCCACCGACCGCCGCAAGCACCCACCAGGCGTTGGCGGTGCCGTGAGCGGGGATGGCGAGGCCACCGACCTCGTGAGAGGTGAGCGCGGCCGACACCGCGCCACGCCCGTCGATCGAGACCGCCACGACCGCGGCGCCGATCGCCACGATGACCACGCCGACGATCCGGCGCAGCACACCACGCGCCGCGACCAGGCCTGCCGCGAGCGCAAGGATCGCGATCGCCAACGCCGACAGTGACGGTTCGACGGCGTTGCCGGTCACCGAGACGTGGGTCGCCGCGGCGGCGGGGATCTGCACCGTCGTCTGCGACCACACTCGGCCGGCGGCGACGAGCGCCAACACCCCGCCGAGCGCGGTGAGCGCCACCGCCCGCAGCAGCCCGGGTACGCCGTTCATCGGACCGTGCGGATGGCCTCCGCCGACGCCAACGCGGCCAGCACCGCGGCCGCCTTGTTCCGCGACTCGGTGTCCTCCATCGCCGGATCGGAGTCGGCGACGATCCCTGCGCCGGCCTGGACGTAGGCGTGCCCGTCGCGCATCACCACGGTGCGAATCGCCACGGCGGTGTCGAGATCGCCGGCGACGTCGATGTAGCCGACGACCCCGCCGTACAGGCCTCGCCGCGTGGGTTCCAACGCCTCGATGATCTCCATCGCCCGCACCTTCGGCGCTCCCGACAGCGTCCCCGCCGGGAACGTCGCGCTGAGCACGTCGAGTGCGGTGACGTCCGGGCGGACGTCGCACACCACCGTCGAGACCAGATGCATGACGTGCGAGAACCGTTCGACCGTCATCAGGTCGACGACTTCCACCGTGCCGGGCACCGCGATCCGGCCGAGGTCGTTGCGTCCCAGGTCGACCAGCATGACGTGCTCGGCGCGTTCCTTGGGATCGGCGAGCAGCTCGGCGGCAAGCGCGGCGTCTGCTTCCGGGGTCGCACCGCGAGGCCGGGTGCCCGCGATCGGATGCATCAACGCCCGGCCGCCTTCGACCTTGACCAGCGCCTCGGGTGAGGAGCCGACGACGTCGAGGTCGTCGAAGCGGAGCAGGTACATGTACGGCGACGGGTTGCCGGTCCGCAGCGCGCGGTAGACGTCGAGCGGGTCCGCCGAGCAGTCGGTCTCGAACCGCTGCGACACCACGATCTGGAAGCAGTCACCGGCCCGGATGTGCTCCTTGGCGGTTTCGACCGCCGCCATGTACTCCTCGCGCGTCGACCGCTCCCGGTAGGCCGGCACCTGGGAGCTCGTCAGCGTCGCCACCGACGGCTCCGCCGCCTTGGCGAGGTCCGCCGTCATCGCGTCCAGCCGGGCGACCGCCTCGTCGTACGCCGACCCCGGGTCGTCGTCCGCGTGCGGCGTCAGCCCGTGAATGACGTTGGCCACCAACAGGATCGAACCGTCACGGTGGTCGACGACCGCCATGTCGGTGGCGAGCAGGAAGTGCAGCTCGGGCATCTTCAGGTCGTCCTCGGCGATGACCGGGAGTCGCTCGATCCGCCGCACCGTGTCGTGGCCCATGTAGCCGACGAGCCCGCAGGTCAGCGGCGGCAGGTCCGGGTTGCGCGGCGTGTGCAACCGCGCCGCCGCGTCGTGGAGTGCCTCGAGCGGGTCGTCGGGGTGATCGTCCGGGCCGATGCCGGTCCAGACCGCGTGGCCGTCGCGCTCCGACAGCGACGCGGCGGACTGGACGCCGATGAACGAGTACCGCGCCCACACCCCGCCGTGCTCCGCCGACTCGAGCAGGAAGGTGCCGGGCCGCCCCGCGGCCAGCTTGCGATAGGCGCTGATCGGGGTTTCTGCGTCAGCAAGCACCCGTCGTACGACGGGGACCACCCGGTCGCCGGCGATGGCGGCGAGGAACCCGTCGCGATCCGGACGTGTGACGCCGTCCGGACGCGAGCCGGCCGCTGTCACGCCGGCGGTTCGCCGACGACGGCGTCGAGCACGTCGGCGTCGAAGCAACGACGGTCGCCGGTGTGGCAGGCCGCACCGACCTGGTCCACCGACACCAGGACGGTGTCCGCGTCGCAGTCGAGCGCGACGGCCTTCACCCACTGCTGGTGCCCGGACGTGTCGCCCTTGACCCAGTACTCACCCCGGCTGCGGCTCCAGTAGGTGCAGCGCCCGGTGGTCAGCGTGCGGTGCAGCGCCTCGTCGTCCATCCAGCCGACCATCAGCACCTCACCGGTGTCCCACTGCTGGGCCACCGCGGCGATCAGGCCGTTGTCGTCGCGCTTGAGGCGCGCCGCGATGGCCGGGTCGAGCGAGGACGGACGGGCCGGACCAGACATGCCCCCATTGTGCCGGGTCGCGCCATCCACTTTTTACTGACCCGAAGTAGCACACAACCGCCCGACGCCAGCTGCGATATGGCGCCGCGTGTGGCGCCGTGTCCGTTTCGTTGCGGACAACGTGTGCTACTTCGAGTCAGCGGACCTCGTTGCCGGCGGTACGAAGGGCGGCCTTCACCTCGCCGATCGTCAGCGTGCCGAAGTGGAAGACGCTGGCGGCGAGGACGGCGTCGGCGCCGGCCGCGACCGGCGGCGGGAAGTCCGCGACCTTTCCGGCGCCTCCCGAAGCGATCAACGGGACCGTCACGACCCGGCGTACGGCTTCCACCATCGCCACGTCGAAGCCGGTCGTCGTACCGTCGGCGTCCATCGAGTTGAGCAGGATCTCGCCGACGCCGAGCTCCTCGCCGCGGGCCGCCCACTCGACCGCGTCGATGCCGGTGCCCTGGCGCCCCCCGTGCGTCGTCACCTCGTAGCCGCTGGCGGTCCGCGTCGCGCCCTGGGTACGCCGGGCGTCCACCGACAGCACGAGCACCTGGTTGCCGAACCGCTGCGCAATCTCCTGCAACAGCTCAGGGCGGGCGATCGCCGCGGTGTTCACGCCGACCTTGTCCGCCCCGGCGCGCAGCAACCGGTCGACGTCATCGACGCTGCGCACCCCGCCGCCCACAGTCAACGGGATGAAGACCTGCTCCGCGGTACGCCGGACCACGTCGTAGGTCGTCTCCCGGTCCCCGCTCGACGCGGTGATGTCGAGAAACACCAGCTCGTCGGCGCCCTCCCGGTCGTAACGCGCCGCCAGCTCCACCGGGTCACCGGCGTCGCGCAGGTCGCGGAAGTTGACGCCCTTCACCACCCGGCCCGCGTCGACGTCGAGGCACGGGATCACCCGAACGGCGACACTCACCCGTCCTCCACCCGACGGCGCAGCCGGCTACACCGGCGCATCGTGCACAGCCGCGAGCGCTTCGGGCAGCGTGAAGGCGCCGGCGTAGAGCGCCTTCCCGACGATCGCGCCCTCGACGCCGACCTCGACCAGTCCCGCGATCGCCCGCAGGTCCTCGAGGCTGCTCACCCCGCCGCTGGCGATGACCGGTCGGTCGGTCGCCGCGCACACCTCACGCAGCAGGTCGAGATTCGGGCCGGTCAGCGTCCCGTCCCGGCGTACGTCGGTGACGACGTAACGGGCGCACCCGTCCGCGTCGAGGCGAGCCAGTACGTCGAACAGCTCGCCCCCGTCCTTGGTCCATCCCCGCGCCGACAGCGTCGTACCGCGCACGTCCAGCCCGACCGCGATCCGGTCGCCGTACCGAGCGATCGCCGTACGCACCCACTCGGGCTGCTCGAGCGCGGCGGTGCCGATGTTCACCCGGGCGCACCCGGTGCCCAGCGCCGCCTCGAGGGATGCGTCGTCACGGATGCCGCCGGAGAGCTCCACCGCAACGTCGAGGCGGCCGACCACCTCAGCGATCAGTTCGCGGTTCGAGCCTCGGCCGAAAGCGGCGTCGAGATCGACGAGATGCAACCACTGCGCGCCGCCGTCCTGCCATGCGAGCGCAGCGTCGAGCGGTGCGCCGTACGCGGTCTGCGAGCCGGCCTCGCCTTGCACCAGACGGACCGCCTGGCCGTCGGCGACATCGACGGCGGGCAGCAGGACCAGCGGTGCGGTGCTCACAGCGTCTTCAGCCAGTTCTCGAGCAGGGTGAGCCCGGCGTCTCCGGACTTCTCAGGGTGGAACTGCGTCGCCGACAGACAGCCGTGTTCGATCGCCGCGACGAACGCGGCGCCGTGGGTGGCCGTCGTCTCGCCGGCCGCGCCGGACGGCGCAACGCCGTAGGAATGTACGAAGTAGAACCGTTCGTCGCCGACACCGGCGAACAGCGTCGAGCCGGCGTCGGGCGTCACGGTGTTCCAGCCCATGTGCGGCAGGATCGGCGCCGCCAGGCGCACCACCTCGCCGGCCAGGGCGCCGATGCCGTCGGTGCGGATCCCGTGCTCCTCACCCGCGTCGTAGAGCACCTGCATGCCGACGCAGATCCCGAGGACCGGACGGTCGTCGGCGACGCGGTCCCGCACGAGCCGGTCCGCAGCCACCTTTCGTACGCCGGACATGCACGCGGCGTACGCCCCGACGCCGGGCAGCACGACGCCATCGGCATCGCGGGCGGCGGCGGTGTCGGCGCTGACCGTCACGTCGGCACCGACCCGGGCCAGCGCACGCTGCGCCGACCGCAGGTTTCCGGAGCCGTGGTCGACGACGACCACGGTTGGCTTGCTCGACATCGGCTAGAGAACGCCTTTGGTCGACGGCACGCCGACCGAGCGAGGATCGAGCGAGACCGCGTCGCGCAGTGCGCGAGCGACCGCCTTGAACTGTGCTTCGACGATATGGTGCGCGTTGCGCCCACCGAGCACACGGACGTGCAAGCAGATCTGCGCACTCGACACCATCGACTCCCAGATGTGCCGGGTGAGCGTCGTGTCATAAGTACCGATCAGCTCGACCAGCGGCGGCTCGTCGTGGACGAGGTACGGCCGGCCCGACACGTCGACCACCGCGTGCGCCAGCGCCTCGTCGAGGGGTACGAACGCGTCGGCGAACCGGCGGATGCCGGCCTTGTCCCCCAGGGCCTCACGCAGGGCCTGGCCGATCGCGATCGCGGTGTCCTCGACGGTGTGGTGCGCGTCGACCTCGAGATCGCCGACCGTCTTCACCGTCAGGTCGATCCCGCCGTGCTTGGACAGCTGAGCCAGCATGTGGTCGTAGAACGGGACCCCGGTCGAGATCTCGTTGATCCCGGTGCCGTCGAGATCGAGCGACACCGAGACCTGCGACTCCTTGGTCGAACGCTCGACCTTCCCGGTTCGTGCCATGTCTCCAGTATCCCTTGACCCCGAAGTAGCACACGAAGTCCTTATCGGTGCCCCGATACCGCCCCGATCGTCCGATTCGGCGGGGAGGTTGTGTGCTACTTCGGAAAAAGGCGCGGGGGTCAGTGCGGGGCTGTTGCGCGGTCGAGGGCGTCGAGGAAGGCCTCGCACTCGGCACCGGTGCCCACCGAGACGCGCAGCCAGCCCGGCAGGCCGACGTCGCGAACCAGTACGCCGTGGTCCAGTAGCGCCTGCCAGGTCAGCGTCGAGTCGTCGAGACCACCGAAGAGCACGAAGTTCGCGTCGGAGTCCACCACCTCGAAGCCCCGGGCTCGCAGCGACACGATCATCGCGTCGCGGTCCGAGCGCAGCTGGGCGACCTGGGCCAGCGTGTCGTCGGCGTGACGCAGCGCGGCCAGGGCGGCGGCCTGGGTCAACACCGACAGGTGGTAGGGCAGCCGCACCAACGTCAGCGCGTCGACGATCCTCGGGTCGGCAGCCAGATATCCCAGCCGCGCGCCGGCGAACCCGAACGCCTTCGACATCGTCCGGGTGACCACCAGGCGGGGATGACCGTCGAGCAGCCGCAGCAGGGAGGGCGCCGAGGAGAACTCGGCGTACGCCTCGTCGACCACGACGATCCCGGGTGCGGCTTCCAGCACGGCCGCCACGACGGCCGGGTCCATCGCCGTACCCGTCGGATTGTTCGGCGAGCACAGGAAGACCACCGCCGGCGAGTGCGCCCGAACCTCGGCCACCGCCACGTCAGCGGACAACGTGAAGTCAGTCGCTCGCGGGGAGCCGATCCAAGGGGTCGCGGTGGCGCGGGCGATCAGCTCGTGCATCGAGTACGACGGGACGAATCCGAGCGCCACGTGGCCTGGGCCGCCGAACGCCTGGAGCAGCTGCTGCAGGATCTCGTTGGAGCCGTTCGCCGCCCAGACCTGCGACGTCGTCAGACCGTGCCCGAGGTAGCGCGCCAGAGCGGCTCGCAGCTCCTCCGCGTCGCGGTCGGGATAGCGGTTCATCGACGCCGCCGCGGCAGCGACCGACTCGGCCAGATCCGCGACGAGCGCGGGAGGCGGCGGGTACGGGTTCTCGTTCGTGTTCAGCCGGACGGCGACGTCGAGCTGCGGCGCACCGTACGCCGTCAGACCGCGTAGGTCGTCGCGGAGCGGGAGACCGCCCCACTGGTCCGAGCCGCTCATCGGAGCCTGGTGGCGACGGCCTCGACGTGCGCGGCGAGGTCCTCGGCTCCGCCCAGCGCCGCGATGTGGTCCCCGACCGCGGCGAGGGCCTCACGGCTGTAGTCGATGACGTGGATTCCGCGCAGGAACGACTGCACGGACAGTCCGGAGGTGTGACGGGCGGTCCCGCCGGTCGGCAGCACGTGGTTGGAGCCGGCCAGATAGTCACCGAGCGACACCGGAGACCACGCGCCGACGAAGATCGCCCCGGCGTTGCGAACCCGGGCGGCGTCTGCTGAGGCGTTGGCAGTGATGACCTCGAGGTGCTCGGCTCCCCATGCATCGACCACGCCGATTCCGGCGTCGATGTCGTCGACCAGCACGTACGCCGACTGGCCGGCGAGGGCGGTCTCGACCCGCTCGCGGTGCCGGGTCTGCGCCACGCGCTTCTCCAGCGCGACGTCGACGGCGTCGAGCAGGTCGAGGCTGGGGCTGACCAGCAGGCAGGCAGCCAGCTCGTCGTGCTCGGCCTGCGCGACCAGGTCAGCGGCGACGTAGTCCGGGTCGGCGCTGTCGTCAGCGAGGATCGCGATCTCGGTCGGGCCCGCTTCGGCGTCGATGCCGACGACGCCGCGCACACACCGTTTCGCCGCCGCGACGTACACGTTGCCCGGCCCGGTCACCAGGTCGACGGCACGGACGCCCTCGACGCCGTAGGCGAACATCGCGATCGCCTGGGCGCCGCCGACCGCATAGACCTCCTCCACCCCGAGCAGCGCACAGGCTGCGAGCACCGCCGGGTTGGGCCGGCCGTCGAACTGCGGCTTGGGGGGCGAGGCGACGGCGAGCGAGCCGACCCCGGCGACCTGGGCCGGGACGACGTTCATCACGACACTCGACGGGTAGGCGACGAGGCCACCCGGTACGTAGAGGCCGACCCGGCCGACCGGCACCCAACGCTCCGTCACGACGGCACCGGGCGCGACGTCGACGACCGCGTCGTCGCGGAGCTGGGCTTCGTGCACCCGGCGGGCGCGAGCGATCGCCTCCTCCAGGGCGTCGCGCACCGCGGGGTCGAGCGCGTCGAGCGCGGCGGACAGCGCGGCCGGTGACACGCGCAGCTCGTCCAGGCGCACGCCGTCGAACTGCTCGGTGTAGTCCAGCACCGCCGCTCGCCCGCGCTCGCGGACGCCGTCGACGATCGGCCGCACGCTGGCGACGGCCGCCTCGACGTCGAGTCGGGCACGGGGCAGCTCGCGCGGCTCGCAGTCACGGCCGCGCATGTCGACGCGGGAGATCACGGGGAGCCAGGGTAGGCCGCGGGCGCCTTCACCGTCGGTCGATTTACCGCGCGCAGCCAGGTGATCATCGAGCTGAGCAGCAATGATGCCATCGGCCAGCTCAACAGCATCGCGGTGGCGCGCACCTTGAAGTCGAGCAGCCTGACGACGCCGTCGATTCCCTGTCGCGATGCGGTCGGGAAGGCCGAGTCGAGCGTCGACCGCAGGGGGCCGACGCCGACCAGGTACCCGACCCGGTCCGCGACGAACATCGCCAGCAGCCCGCCGGCCACGAGGCCGACCAACGCTCCGGGCCCGTCCGCAGCGGCCGCGGGAAGCGCGAGGAACACCGCCACCACGCACACGATCCCGGCGATGATGCCCAGCAGCGCCAACCACAGGTCGTCGCCCATGAGGGCCTTCGTCTTCTCCTCGGGGTTGTTGATCGCGGCGTGCACGTCGAGGTGCGGCGCGACGGCGTGCCAGATCAGGCCGACGACCGATCCGAGCAACGCGATGCAGACCATCAGAACGAGCGCGAGGACCGCCTCCGCCCGCCAGTCGATCCAGGATGTGGCCGGATCGACCGACGAGGGCTGCATCGGTCCAGTGTCGCCTACCGGCCGTCGCCGATCGCCGCGACTGTCAGGTGGCGCTGCGCGAGCCGCTCGGCCAGCAGCGGAAGCGCTGCGAGCGTCGTACGCCAGGACCCGGGAGCGCTGGTCACGTCGGAGTCGTGCAGCAGCATGGTCCCGCCCGAGAGCCGGCCGGACTCGAGGTGGCCGACGACGGACTCGGGCGTCGCGTCGGCCTGCCAGTCCACGCCCCAGCTCGACCACAGCAGCGGTCGCAGGCCCAAGGCTCGTGAGGCGAGGTACGACGGACCGGACATCACGCCGTACGTCGGTCGCCACCAGCGCGGCGACTCCCCGACGACCTCGGCGACGGTGTCCCGACCGCGCCGCAGGTCGGCCGCGATTCCCCACGGCGTGCGCGCGATGGTGTAGCGGTGCTGGTCGCCGTGCAGCCCGATCCGATGTCCTCGCCGCAGCGTCTCCACCACCACGTCGGGGTAGCGGCGCGCTTGCGAGCCGAGCACGAAGAACGTCGCCGGCCAGCCGAGCCGGTCGAGCTCGTCGAGGATCGCGATCGTCCCTTGCGGGTGCGGCCCGTCGTCGAAGGTGAGCGCCACCGAGCCCGGGGGCATCGGGCCACACAGCGGCGGGGCCACGACGCGACGCAACCCGGGTAGCCAGGTCCCGGCCGGAACGATCTGCACGGCCGCGGCTGCGCCGACCGCCACTGCCGCGATCTCGACGCCGTTCACGACGTAGAGATCACCACAGCGTGTCGAGCACGTCGATGGCACGCTCGCACCCGAACACCGCGGCGGCCTCGACCGGTGGCCGGGCGTCGCGAACCGCGACCATCAGCTCGGCCGGGCTGGCCGCCCACCGCGCCAGGCCGGCGCGTTGCAGGGCATCGGCGTTGAGCCGGCCGTGGCCGGCGATCGGGCGGTAGAGGACCGTCGGTCTGCCGACGGCGAGGGCCTCCCAGCAGGTGGTGCCGCCGGCGTTGTCGACCACGACGTCGGCGGCCGCGAGCAGCCCGACGACGTCGCTGGTCCAGGGCACGGCACGCGCGCCCGGCACGGCCGCGATCCGGCGGGACAGGCGGCGCGAACGCCCGCACAGCACGAGGACCTGATCGGCTGCCGCGGTCAGCTGGCGAGCGGCTGTCACGACCTCGCCCACTCCCCAGCTGCCGCCGTTGACGAGGACGACCCGCTCATGCGGTGCGATCGCCCACCGCTGGCGCGCCGCGTCGCGGTCGACCGGCTCGAGGTAGCGCTGCGCCACGAGCGGCGTGATCGGCTTGACGACCGCGGCGCTCATCTCCTCCAACTCGGCGGCGGTGGCGCTCATCGGGGCGAGGGTGAGGTCCACGCCCGCCCAGACCCAGTACGGATGTGCTCCCGGGTCGGTGACGTAGGTCGCGACCGGCGCCGTCAGGCGGCCCTGGCTTCGCAGCCGGCCGAGCACCTGCGCCGCGAGGTTGTAGACGGCCACCACGGCGTCCGGGCGGAACGCGTCGACCTCCGCCAGCAACGGCTTCTCGGCGCTGCGACCGCCGTTGTGGGTGATCGCCTCGAACAGGCCGGGATGGGTGACCCACGTCCGCATGGCCCAGTCGTAGAGCCACGGGATCACCGCGATCATCGAGTGGTAGAAGGCGCGCAGTATCGCGCCTTGGCCGTGCGGCGGCATCTCGAGCAGATCGACGGTTCGGACCGTGTGACCCTCTGCCTCGGCTTGGGCAGCGAGCGCGGCCGCCGCGGCGTCATGACCTGCGCCCATCGATGCCGAAACGATGAGCAGACGCTTCGAACCCATCGAGGTCACGCTATTTCATTGACCAGAATCACCACATTCATACCTGAACCGATCAAGAAACCGCGTTGGGCCCGAGCAGCTGCTTCAGGTCCGCCATGAGCGCAGGCGTCGGCGCGACCCGCAGCCGATCGTCGATGCGTACGACGGTGGAACGGCCCGCTGACAGCAACGACAGGTGCACCTCGGTCGCCCCCGGATGGCCGGCGAGCACCTCCTTGAGCCGCTCGACCACCGGCGGGGTGCAGCGGTTGGCCGGCAGCGTGATGACCACCGGTCCGCGCGGCCCCTGGCTGACGTCCGGGATGGCGACCTCCATCGCCATCAGCCGCGGCGCCTCCTCGCGCTTGTCGATCCGCGCCCGCACCAGCAGCACCGCGTCCTCGGCGAGATGGATGCCGTGCTCCTCGTAGGCCTTCGGGAAGAACAGCACCTCGATCGCGCCCTCGAGGTCCTCGAGCACCGCGGTCGCCCACGAGTCGCCCCGCTTGGTCATCTTGCGGGTGAGCGAGGAGATGATCCCGCCGACGGTGACGATCTGGCCGTCGCTGCGGTCCTCGCCGGACAGCGCCGAGATCGGGCAGTCCACCGCGGCGGCCAGCACGTGCTCGATGCCGAACAGCGGGTGGTCGGAGACGTAGAGACCCAGCATCTCCCGCTCGTAGGCGAGCAGCGTCGACTTGTCCCACTCACTCATGGGGATCGTGAGGTTGAGCGCCATGGTCGGCTCCGAACCGGCGTCGCCGTCACCCGCGCTGAACAGGTCGAACTGGCCGACCGCCTCGTTGCGCTTGGTGTCCATGCAGGCGTCGATCGCCTCGGCGTGGATGCGCAACAGTCCTTGCCGGGTGTGGCCGAGCGAGTCGAACGCACCCGCCTTGACCAGTGACTCGACGACCTTCTTGTTGCACACGACCGGCTCGACCTTGGTCAGGAAGTCGGCGAAGTCCGCATACATCCCCTTGCTGCGCCGGGTCGCGCAGATCGACGCGACGACGTTCGTGCCGACGTTGCGAATGCCCGCCATGCCGTAGCGGATGTCGGTGCCGACCGGCGCGAAGTCGGCATCGGAGGAGTTCACGTCCGGGGGCAGCACCTTGATGCCCATCCGCCTGCACTCGTGCAGGTAGAGCGCGCTCTTGTCCTTGTCGTCACGCACCGACGTCAGCAGCGCCGCCATGTACTCCGCCGGGTACTTCGCCTTGAGGTACGCCGTCCAGTACGACACCAACCCGTATCCCGCGGCGTGGGACTTGTTGAACGCGTAGTCCGCGAACGGGATCAGCGTCTCCCACAGCTTGTCGATGGCCGGCTGGCTGTAGCCGTGCGCCTTCATGCCGTCGCTGAAGGGAACCTTCTCCTTGTCGAGGATCTCCTTCTTCTTCTTGCCCATGGCCCGGCGCAGCGAGTCGGCTTGTGCCAGCGAGTAGCCGGCGACGCGCTGCGCGATCGCCATGACCTGCTCCTGGTAGACGATCACGCCGTAGGTCTCGGCGAGCAGGTCGGCCAGTGACTCGGCGAACTCGGGGTGGATCGGCTCGATCTTCTGCCGGCCGTGCTTGCGCTCGACGTAGGCCAGATGGCTGCCCATGCCCATCGGACCCGGTCGGTACAACGCGTTGAGCGCCGCGATGTCTTCGAACGTCGACGGTTGCAGCGACCGGATCAGCGAGCGCATCGGCCCGCCCTCGAACTGGAAGACGCCGACCGTGTCGCCTCGGCAGAGCAGCTCGTAGGCCTCCGGCCGGTCCAACGGCAGGTTCTCGAGGTCGAGCTTCTCGCCGCGGTTGGTCTCGATGTGGCGCAGCGCGTCGTCGAGCACGGTGAGGTTGCGCAGGCCGAGGAAGTCCATCTTGAGCAGCCCGAGCGACTCACAGGCACCCATGTCGAACTGTGTGATGATCGCGCCGTCGGCCTCGCGCCGCTGGATCGGGATCACGTCGAGCAGCGGATACCGCGACAGGATCACCCCGGCAGCGTGGACACCCCACTGCCGGCGCAGCCCCTCGAGCCCACGTGCGGTGTCGACGACCCGTTTCACGTCGTGCTCGGTCTCGTAGAGCTGCCGGAACTCCTTGCCCTCGCCGTACCGCTCGTGAGCCGGGTCGAAGATCGCGGCGAGCGGCAGGTCCTTGCCCATGACCGGCGGCGGCATGACCTTGGTGATCTTGTCCCCGATCCCGTACGGGAACCCGAGCACCCGGGCGGCGTCCTTGACCGCCGCCTTCGCCTTGATCGTGCTGTAGGTGATGATCTGGCTGACCCGGTCCTCGCCGTACTTCTCGGTGGCGTAACGGATCATGTCGCCGCGCCGGCGCTCGTCGAAGTCGAGGTCGATGTCCGGCATCGAGATGCGCTCGGGGTTCAGGAACCGCTCGAACAGCAGGCCGTGCATGATCGGGTCGAGCTCGGTGATGCGCAGCGCCCACGCCACGAGCGAGCCGGCGGCCGACCCGCGGCCGGGCCCCACCCTGATGCCCGAGTCGCGAGCGTGGCGACACAGGTCGGCGACGACGAGGAAGTACCCCGGGAAGCCCATCTGGATGATGACGCCGAGCTCGAAGTCGGCCCGCTCCCGGTACTCCGCGGGCACCTCGGCGCCGTGGAAGCGCGCGTCGAGGCCACGGTGCACCTCGCCGCGAAGCCAGGAGTCCTCGGTCTCGCCGGCCGGTACGTCGAAGCGCGGCATCAGCTCGGCGCCCTCGTCGAAGGCGACGTCGCAACGCTGGGCGATCAGCAGCGTGTTGTCGCAGGCCTCGGGAACCTCCCGCCAGAGCCGGCGCATCTCCTCCGGGCTCTTCAGATAGAAGTCCTTGGCGTCGAACTTGAACCGGTTCGGGTCGGCCATCGTCTTGCCGGACTGGACGCACAGCAGCACCTCGTGCGCCTCGGCGTCCTTGGCGAAGGTGTAGTGAAGGTCGTTCGTGGCGATCGTCGGCATGCTGAGCTCACGGGCAAGCCGCAACAGGTCGGAGTGAACCCGGGTCTCGATGTCGAGACCGTGGTCCATGAGCTCGCAGAAGAACGACTCGCGGCCGAAGATGTCCTGCAGCTCGCCGGCGACCTGCTTGGCCCCCTCGTAGTCACCGATCCGCAGCTTGGTCTGGATCTCGCCCGACGGACAGCCGGTGCTGGCGATGAGCCCCGCGGCGTACTCGCTGATCAGCTCCCGGTCGGCGCGCGGCTTGTAGAAGTACCCCTCGAGGCTCGACCGGCTGGCGAGGCGGAAGAGGTTGTGCATCCCGGCGGTGGTCTCCGCGAGCAGCGTCATGTGGGTGAAGGCGCCGCCGCCGGACACGTCGTCCTCGCCGCCCTCGGCCCAGCGCACCCGCGTCCGCTCGTAGCGCGACGTACCAGGGGTGATGTAGGCCTCCATGCCGATGATCGGCTTGACGCCCTTGGCCTTGCCCTTCTTCCAGAACTCGTAGGCCCCGAACACGTTGCCGTGGTCGGTCATCGCCAGCGCGGGCATCCCCATGCGGGCGGCTTCGGTGAACAGCTCGTCGACCCGCGCCGCCCCGTCCAGCATCGAGTACTCGCTGTGGACATGCAGGTGCACGAACTGGTCGGCACCGGCGGCTTCCATCGGTTCGTTCTAACACCTCCGGCCGACGGGTTCGGCGTGTCGGTGACGGCGAGTCTCAGCCCGTAGGCTCAATCGGTGCCCAGCTCACGCCTGCTCGCCCAGTCCCGGGTGTTCGTGGCGTGCCTGGCGCTGGCGATCGTCGGCGTCGTCGGGCTCGGCCTGACCGCCGTCGCCACCCAGCCGGCGACCGCCTCCAGCAACGGCACCACCGCGGCCGACCCGACTCCGCCCGACGGCGGGAACCCCGGGCAGCGGCTGCTCAACTGGTCCGGGATCACCTGGCTGGTCTACCCGAACTGCCCGATCTGCGGCCCGGAGCACACTGCGACGACGAACGCCGCCCGCGCCGTCTACGTCGACCGGCGGGGCTGGCTGCACCTGGCGGTGTCCAAGATCGACGGCCGCTGGAGCGGGGTGGAGCTGCGGGCGCTCACCCAGGCGCCCTACGGCACCTATCGCTGGGTCGTGAACAGCGCGACGGCCGACATGGACCCGTGGGCCGTGCTCGGCATGTTCGTCTACCGCCCCGGCACCGCCAAGCTGACCAACGAGATCGACGTCGAGGACTCCCGGTTCCCGCACCTGCTGCGGGCGCCCGACAACGCCCAGTTCACGGTTCAGCCGTACAACGTCGCGGGCAACCAGCACGGCTACTACATCAGCTCGGACTACCACCCGCTCGTCCAGCAGTTCACCTGGAGCCCGGCGTTCGGCTCCGAGACGCACGGCTCGGTCCAGTTCGAGACGCGCGTCGGTACCACCGAGCGGTCGCCGTTGCTGGCACGCTTCAGCTACGGGGGCTACGCGGTGCCCACCTCGACGAACATGCAGCTGTTCGTGGTGTTGTGGATGAACAAGAACCACACGCCGACGACCGGCACGCATTCCGCGGTGATCCGCAATCTCAGCATCCAACCGCTAGGGGGTTGACCGGAAGTGCCCAGCCGCTTTCGCGCCGCGAGACCGCGCGCACTCCGATGGCTTGCCGGCATCGTCGCTCTCGGCACGCTCACCGCGGGCACCACGGCGCTGGCAGCGACGCCGCCGGGATCCGCTCAGCCGGGGCGGACGGCCCACCTCGTGAGGAGCCCCGGTCCGTCCGGGACGCTGTTCCCGAGCCAGATCACCTGGTCGGGCTTCGCCTGGACGGTCTCGGCGAACGGCACCGAAGGGCCCGAGAACGACCGGCTGACGAACTCGTCGAACGCGGTGTACGTCGACAGCCGCGGTCGGCTCCACCTCAACATCGTCCAGCTCCAGGGATCGTGGCGCTCCGTCGAGCTGCGGTCGGCCTATCCGGTCAGCTACGGGCGCTACCGCCTGGTCATCGACACGGCCACCGGCGGCTTCTCCGACCGCACGGTCTTCGGGATGTTCGTCTACCGGCCCCACGCCCCGAAGTACACGAACGAGATCGACGTCGAGAACTCCCGGTTCCCGAACTACCTGCCGGCTCCCGACAACGCCCAGTTCGCGGTCCAGCCCTACAAGCCGGCGGGACACGAACACCACTACTACGTGAAGCCGTCCTACCACCCGCTGTTCGAGGAGTTCACCTGGTACCCGCCCTCCGGCGGCAAGGACAGCAAGGGGACGGTCGCGTTCCAGACCCGGGTCGGCGCCACTCCGCACTCGCGGCTGCTGACCCGCTGGAAGTACTACGGCGAGAGCGACCCGACGAGCCAGCACATGTACCTCTACCTCACGCTGTGGCTCAACCACGGGCTGCCGCCCGTGCACGGCACGCACTCGATCATCCTGCGTTCGTTGCGGTTCAAGGCGGTCTGACCGACGCCCTGAGCCGGCGTCAGTCGCCGGCGTAGGCGAGCTCGGAGACCCGCTTGGTGTCCTGGGGCTCGAGCGGCACGACGAGCAACGAGTCGAGGGACACGCCGACCGGAGCCGGGTCGAGGACGCGTACGGCGGCGGCGCCGGCGAGATCCTCGATCTGGGAAACCGGTCCGGACACGATCAGCGCGAACACGCATCCGCAGTCCGAGCTCAGCCCGGCGGCGTCGACGCGCGCCTCGGCGGCCGCCGCCGCGCCGGCGTCGATCTCGTCGGACAGCTGCGGGCTCGGGCTCGCCAGCGACTCGGTCACCTCGCTCTTGTAGTGAGCGGCGACCTGGCTCGCCGACGCCTGCGCCGCGGACAGCGCGACCGCGAGGTTCGCTTGCGGCGAGGTGACGAGGACGTGCACCGACGCCTCAACCGGAGGCGGCACCCGGGCGAAGCCGCGGACCACCGCGACGTCCGGCGTCGCCGCGAGGAGCGTGTCGACCGCGAGCGGGCTGATGTAGGAGGTGAGGTCGACGAGGGCGTCGATGCGCTGCGAGGCGCCAAGGGTCCGCAGCCCGTCCCGGCGGGTTGCCGCAGCGGCGAGGTAGGACGCCACCGACGCCCCGGGCGCCGGTCCCAGCCGGCCGGCGCTCGGCGCCGCCGGCCCGGCCGCGACCGTCGACGGGCGGACCGGGCTCTGGTCGTCGCCGCCGGTCGCGGCGATGAGGACCGCCGCGAACGCGATCGAGCCCACCGCGATCACGATGACCGGCTCGCGCCGGATCCACGATCCGAGGACGCGACCGAAGACGCTGCGCCGCCCGACGATCGCGCCTGCGGCTCCGGCGAGGCCGCGCAACGCGCCGGCCACCAGCGGCAGCGCCCGGTCGTCGAGCTGGGAGAACCGGTGCGGCCGCTCGGTCACGACTGCGCCGCCAGCGCATCGAGCGCATCGCGGAGGTCCGCGGGCGGCTCGCTCACGAACTCGACGGGCCGGTGCTGCGTCGGGTGGTCGAAGGCGAGGCTTCGGGCGTGCAGCCACTGCCGCTGCAACCCGATGCGCGCGGCGAGTGTCGGGTCCGCGCCGTACGTGAGGTCACCGACGCACGGGTGGCGCACCGCCGACAGATGAACCCGGATCTGATGGGTCCGGCCGGTCTCGAGCCGGATGTCGAGCAGGCTCGCGGCCCGGAACGCCTCGACGGTCTCGTAGTGGGTGACGCTCGGACGGCCGTCGCTGACGACCGCCCAGCGGTAGTCGTGCGTCGGGTGCCGGCCGATCGGCGCGTCGATGGTGCCGCGGCTGGGGTCCGGGTGGCCTTGGACCAGCGCGCGATACCGCTTGTCGACCGTCCGGTTGCGAAACGCGTTCTTCAGCACCGAATACGCCCGCTCGCTCTTGGCGACCACCATCAACCCGGTGGTGCCGACGTCGAGGCGATGCACGACTCCCTGGCGTTCTGCGGCTCCGGAGGTCGAGATGCGGTAGCCGGCGGCGGCCAGCCCGCCGATCACGGTCGGCCCCGACCACCCGGGACTCGGGTGCGCCGCGACGCCGACCGGCTTGTCGACGACGACGATGTCCTCGTCGTCGTACACGACCTGCAGCCCGTCGACGGCGATCGGCTCGAGCGCGACCGTCGCCGGCTCCGGCAGCGAGACCTCGATCCACTCCCCCGCGCTGACCCGCTGCGACTTCGCGGGGGCTGACCCGTCCAGCAGCACCCCGCCGGCGGCCACCAGGTCGGCAGCCGCGGTGCGCGACAGGCCGAACAGCCGTGCGACGGCGGCGTCGACCCGGCTGCCGTCGAGCCCCTCCGGCAGCGGAAGGCGCCGGACCTGGCTCATCGGGGTCGGCCGTCCATCTCGATCCCGCGTGCGGCCAGCAGGACCGCGAGCACTCCCCCGACGACGATGGATGCGTCCGCGATGTTGAAGATCGGCCAGTGCGGCAGCTCGATCCAGTCGACGACGTGCCCGCGCAGCGGTGCCGGTGCCCGGAAGATGCGGTCGCTGAGGTTGCCGAGCGCGCCGCCGAGCAACAGCCCCAGCGAGACCGCCCAACCTGCGGAGGTCAGCGAACGCGCGCTCCGAACGATCACGACCACGACCGCAACCGCGACCGCGGTGAACACCCACGTCGCGCCGGTGCCGACGCTGAACGCCGCCCCCGGGTTGCGTGTGAACGTCAGCCAGAGGACATGCGGCACGACGGTGACCCGCGACCGGTGGGCCAGCTTCGCGACCGCGACGAGCTTGGTGACCACGTCGGTCGCCAGGACCGCTACGGCGACGACCACCAGCAGCGCGCTGCGCCGGTGAGCTGCACCGGCAGGTGCCGCGTCCTGCGCCGGGGTTACCGCCGCTCCTCTCGCTGTTTGCATGACACGCACAGGGTGGCACGCGGGAAGGCCTGGAGCCGGGCCTTCCCGATCGGGTTGCCGCAGCTCTCGCAGACCGGGTAGGACCCGTCGTCGAGACGCTGAAGCGCGCGTTCCACCTGCGAGAGCAGGTCACGGCTGTTCGCGGCCAGCGACATCTCGTGCTCGCGCTCGAACGTCTTCGTCCCGGCATCGGCCTGGTCGTCGCCCGCACCCTCGCCGCTGTCGCGCTGCAGCGCCGCCCAGGACTCCTCGGCGTCGGTGATCTCCCCGCGCAGGTCACGCACCTGCACTTCCAGCGACGCCCGGACCTTCGCCAGCTCCGGCTTGGTCCACGGCCGCTCTCCGACCAGCACCGTCGCGCCCGACTTCGGGGCGACCACTTCCGGAGTAGCCGGCTTCGGCTGCGCGGCAGCAGCCGCAGCGAGCAGCTCGGCGCGGGTCGGGGGCGCGGGAGTGTCGTCGGGCGCGGTCGGGACAGCAGCAGCCGCCGCCGCCTTCTTGGCCGCCGCCTTGACCGGCGCCGCCGGCCGAACGGCCATGCGGGCGAAGGCGAGGATCGGCTGCGAG
>DASZRO010000100.1 GCA_035550055.1 Mycobacteriales bacterium
ACCGCGGGCTGCGGTACGACCCGCCCGTTGACGGTCGCGATCAGGCCGCCCTCCTCCAGCCGGAACAGCGCCTTGACCACATCCCGTCCGGCGAGGCCGGTCGCCGACGCCACCTCGCTCGGCGTGCCCGCTCCGAGCACCACGGCGGCGTAGCTGCGGAGCCGATCGTCCTCTGCCAGGAGTCCACACAGCACATCTGGTTGCACGGCCAAGAACATAACTCGCCGATCCCCATGCTCGCTCCCGGAAATCGCGTCCGCTAGGTTCCCGGTGTGGCAGGTTATGCGGACGACCTCTCCCTCGCGCATCTTCTCGCGGACACCGCGGACGCCATCTCCATGGCCCGGTTCCGCGCGCTGGACCTGCACGTGGAGAGCAAGCCGGACCTGACGCCGGTCTCCGACGCGGACACGGCGGTGGAAAAGGCGCTGCGCGCCACGCTCGCCCGCACCCGGCCGCGCGATGCCGTGCTCGGCGAGGAGTTCGGCGCCAGCCAGGCGGCGGCCGGCCCGGGTACCCGGCAGTGGGTGATCGACCCGATCGACGGCACGAAGAACTTCGTGCGCGGCGTACCCGTGTGGGCGACGCTGATCGCGCTCCAGGAAGACGAGCACACCGTCCTCGGCCTGGTCTCCGCTCCCGCGCTCGGGCGGCGCTGGTACGCGACTCGCGGCGGCGGCGCGTGGACGCGCCCGGCGTATTCCGACGACCACCCCGGGACGCCCTGCCACGTGTCCAAGGTCGGGTCGGTCTCCGACGCCTTTCTGTCGTACGCCTCCCTCGACGGTTGGGCCGCGAGCGGTCGAGACGAGGCCTTCGCACGCCTGATGACTCAGGTCTGGCGCACCAGGGCTTTTGGCGACTTCTGGTCGTACATGCTCGTCGCGGAAGGCGCGGTCGACGTCGCCTGCGAGCCCGAGGTCTCGTTGTGGGATCTCGCGGCACTCAACGTCATCGTCGAGGAGGCGGGCGGCCGCTTCACCGATCTCGACGGCGTGGACCGCGTCGACGGCGGCAGCGCGATCGCCACGAACGGTCTGCTCCACGACCAGGTGCTCGACACCCTCAACCGCCCATGACCGCCGCGACCGAAACCCCTTCACAGCGCACTGCCCGGCTGCTGCGACAGCAGGCGGATGCCTGCGGGGTCATCGGCAGCGTGCTGTATCAGACCTTGTTGCACCGCGCCGCCGACGACCTGCTCGCCGACGGGCCCACCAGCCGAGTGCTGGAAGGTCACCTCGAGGATCCCGGCCCGAGTGCGCTCGCGCTGCGGATGATGGGCGGCGTCCACGCCCTCGTGCTCACCGGCGGGGTGCCGGACCTCGCGCGGCACTACCCGTCGAGCCCGACGTACGACGGTTCCACCGGCAACCCGGCGGACGTATGGCCGGACTTCGTCGCGGTCCTGGACCACCACCGAGACGACGTCCGCGAGTGGCTGCTACGGCCGCCGCAGACCAACGAGGTCGGGCGCGGCGCTGCGCTGGTCGGCGGTCTGCTGCACGGAGCCGCCGAGGCGCAACTGCCGATCCGGCTGGTGGAGGTCGGCGCGAGCGGAGGTCTCAACCTGCGCGCCGACCGGTTCCGCATCGACGGCGAGGCCGGGCAGTACGGCGACGTCGGCTCGCCGGTGAACCTCGGGCGCGCCTGGCTCGGCGTGCCACCGCCGGCCGGTAGCCTGGAGATCGTCGAGCGCTACGGCGGCGATCTCGATCCGGTCGACGTCTCGACCGAGGCGGGCCGGCTTCTCCTGGCGGCCTACGTCTGGCCCGACCAGGTCGAGCGGGTACGCCGGCTACGAGGCGCGTTCGAGCTCGCCGACCAGCTGCCTGCGACGGTACGACGGGAAAGCGCCGAGCAGACACTCGCGCGCACCGACCTGGCCGAGGGCGCCTGGACCGTGGTCTGGCACTCGGTGTTCCGGCAGTACCTCCCGGCGGAGGTCCAGCGGGAGGTCACCGCACGGATCGAGGCGCTCGGTTCGCAGGCCACGGCGAGCAAGCGGCTCGCGCACCTCATGCTCGAGCCGATGCGCGGCACCGAATGGGGACGGTCGTCGGACTTCGAGTTCCTCGTGGCCCTGCAGACCTGGCCTGGAGGGGAGCGACGGGTGCTCGCCACGGCCGCGCCGCACGGCGTACCGACGACCTGGGAGCGCTGAGCGTCGGCGCTAGTCCGGATCGGTGGCGAAGACCGGGTGCACGAACAGGTTCGGGTCGTCGTACCACGCCCGCGTGACGCCTTCGGGATAGACCAGGTGCCGGATGATCCTGGCCGGGTTGCCGCCGACGAGGGTGTCGTCGGGTACGTCCTTGGTCACCACGGCGCCGGCGGCGACCAACGCCCGGTTGCCGACCGTCACGCCCGGCAGGATGATCGCGCGGGCGCCGATCCACGCACCGTTGCCGATCCGGACCGGCACCTCGCGCACCGGCCGGCCTTCGACGCCGTGACTGTCGCTGTCGGTGATGTACACGTCGTTCGCGATCGCGACATCGTTGCCGATGGTGATCTCGTGGCAGCAGGCCAGGAACACGCCGTTGTTGAGGAACACCCGATCACCGATGCGCAGCTTGCCCCAGCCGGTGACCAGCGTCCGCTTGTGCGTCGACCAGATCTTGAAGTGGTCGCCGACTTCCATGTCGGTGGCGTCGACCGTCGGACGGCCCAGCATGGTCGCCTGCGCGCCGACCGACTTGCACTTGCGCAGGTACCAGTCCGCGCGCGCCCGTTGCTTGCCGTAGGACCAGAAGAACTGGGCCTCGAGCTTCTTGCGCTTGAGCTTGGCGCGGAGGTCCCCCACGGCCGATAACCGTAATCGGTCGGCGCAGCGGCGTCAGCCTTGACCCGTCAACGGCGGGCCGCCTCCAGGACCGGACCCTCCACCTCGTCGACCGCCTCGCCTTCCACCGCCGCCACCGGCCGCCGCACCCGCCGCAGGACCGAGGCGCCGAGCAGTGCCGCGACCGCGCAGGCGAACGCGCCGAGGCCGAGTCCCCACCGGGAGCCGACGTGCTGGGAGACGTACCCCGCGACCGGTCCGCCGATCGGCGTCGACCCGAGGAAGGCCACTGCCCACAACGCCATCACCCGGCCACGCATCTGCGGATCCGCCGCCAGCTGCAACGTGGTGTTGCCCTTCGACAGGAACGTCACGCTGGCCGCACCCACCGCCGCCAGCGCCACGATCTCCAGACCCAGGTCCGGCGCCAGGGACGCGGCGGCGATGACGACGGCGAAAACGACGGAGGAGCGAACCATCGGGGCCAGGCCGGTCTTGCCGCGACCGGCCGCCCACAGGCCGCCCACCACCGCACCCACGCCCATCGACGCGGTCATGAATCCGTAGGTCCGTGCGCCGCCGTCGAAGGCACGTGCCGCCACCACCGGCAGTGTCACTTGGAACTCGTAGGCCAGGCAGCCGACGATCGCCATCATAAGCAGCGGTACGCCGAGCCCGACTTCGCGCCGGACGTAGCGCAGACCCTCCCGCAGCTGACCCTTCGCCCGTCGCGTCGGCGTCGAGGGGTTCAGTGCGGCGAGATCCATCCGCAGCAGGGATGAGACGACGGCGACGAAGCTCGCGGCGTTGATCAGGAAGCACACCCCGAGCCCGCCGGCGTCGATGATCAGTCCGGCTGCGGCGGGCCCGACCGCGCGGGCCACGTTGACCAGCACGGAGTTCAGCGTCACCGCGTTGCGCAGGTTGGCGGGACCCACCATCTCGAGGACGAACGTCTGGCGAGCCGGGTTCTCGAAGGTGTTGTTGAGGCCGAGGATCACGGCGAGCAGGCCGATCTCCCACATCGTCACGACGTGGGTCACCGTGAGGACGCCCATCACGAGCGCCTGCACGCCCATCGCCGACTGCAGGACGACCATCAGCCGCCGCTTGTCGACCCGGTCGGCCACCACCCCGCCGTACGGTCCGAGCAGCATCACCGGCAACGTCTGGAGCGCGACGACGAGGCCGACGTCCGTGCCGGAGTTGGTGAGCTGGAAGACCAGGTAGGACTGCGCGATCGTCTGCATCCAGGTGCCGACGAGCGAGATCGCCTGGCCGAAGAAGTACAGGCGGTAGTTGGGGTTGTGCAGCGAGACGAAGGTGTCGTGACCGAGGCGTCGGAGTCTCGTCACCGCGGCGCCTTCTGACGCATTGCGGCGACGAGCGCTTCCAACGCCGGCAGGGCGTCCTCGATCGCCGTCCGGTGAGCCGGGTCGAGGGTTTCGAGCCCGCTGGCCAGGATGCGGCCGCGTTCGGCCCGCAGTCGCTCATGGGTACGCCGGCCGGTCGCGGTCACCTCGACCAGTCCGGCGCGGCGGTCGTCAGGGGCGACGCGGCGACGTACCAGGCCGGCATCGACGAGCGCGCCCACGACCCGGCTGAGCATGGTCGGGTTCATGTGCTCGGCCTCGGCGAGGTCCGAGATCCGGATCGGCCCCGACCGGGCGATCACCCCGAGCGCCGACAGCTGACTGGTGGTCAAGCCGGCTCCGCGAGCCGTGGCGTTGAGCCTTCGGGACATCGCGCCGACAACCGCGCGCAACCGAGCGGGGGCATCGAGCTCGACGGCGGGCGGCGGCGTGGTCACCGCATCAGGATAAATACTTGCCTGCCAGCATGCAACTTATGCCCCCTTCGTCGGGCGTATGGTCGGCCCGTGGGCCACACCGCGGCCTGGGCTGCCTACCGCGCTCGCGTCGACGACATGCGACGTGAGCTCCTCGCACTTCCTGCGGATGCACCCGTCCGGCTGCGCAAGCCGGCGCGCACGTCCAACCTGTTTCGCGGCCGCGCCGCCGAGCACTCGGCCTTGAACGCGGCGGGCCTGTCAGGGGTCCTGTCGATCGACACCGAGGCACGCACCGCGGACGTGCTCGGGATGACGACGTACGACGACCTGGTTGCGGCCACGCTGCCGCTCGGCCTCGCTCCGCTCGTCGTGCCGCAGCTGAAGACGATCACCCTGGGCGGCGCGGTGACCGGGCTGGGCATCGAGTCGGCGTCGTTCCGCAACGGCTGCCCGCACGAGTCCGTCGTCGAGATGGACGTCCTGACCGGAGACGGCCGCATCGTCACCGCTGCACCGACCGGCGAGCACGCCGACCTGTTCTTCGGGTTCGCCAACTCCTACGGCACGCTCGGTTACGCGCTGCGGCTGCGGATCGAGCTCGAAGCCGTCTCGCCGTACGTGCGTCTTCGCCACGTCCGCTTCGACGGCCTCGACGGCGCAGCCGCGGCAATCGAGCAGATCTGCGAAACCCGTGACTGGCAGGGCGAGCGAGTCGACTTCCTCGACGGCGTCTGGTTCTCCCCGACAGAGTCCTACCTGTGTCTCGGGTCCTACACCGACGCAGCGCCGCGGACGTCCGACTACACCGGCCAGCGCATCTACTACCGCTCGATCCAGGAGCTGGACGAGGACTGGCTGACCATCCACGACTACCTGTGGCGGTGGGACACCGACTGGTTCTGGTGCTCACGCGCGTTCGGCGCGCAGAACCCACGGATCCGGCGACTGTGGCCCAAACGCTGGCGCCGGTCGGACGTGTACTGGCGGCTGATCGATCTCGAGCGCCGGTACGGCGTCAAGCGCCGCATCGACCAGCGCCGCGGCAAGCCGGCCGAGGAGCCCGTCATCCAGGACGTCGAGATCCCGGTGTCCCGCCTCGGCGAGTTCGTCACGTTTCTCGACGAGCGCACCGGCATCGAGCCGGTCTGGCTGTGTCCGCTGCGGCAGCGTGACCCCGAGGTCCGGTGGCCGCTGTACGACCTCGACCCGGCGACGACGTACGTCAACGTCGGCTTCTGGTCGACCGCGCCGCTGCCGCCTGGGCGAACCGACGGGTTCCACAACCGCGCGATCGAACAGGTCGTCGCGGACCTCGGCGGCCGCAAGTCGCTGTATTCGACGTCCTACTACCCGCAGGATGAGTTCTGGGAGGCCTACGGCGGGGAAACGTACGCCTTGCTGAAGAAGAGCTACGACCCCGCCGGACGACTCCTCGACCTCTACGCCAAGACAGTCGCCGGTCGATAGCCGGCGGCAGGAGAGGAGACACGATGGCGCGCACGCCGATCGCCGAGCTCGTCTGGAAGACACTCGGCCAGCCCGCGATCGCGGTCCACGCGTACGACGGGAGCGCCGCGGGACCGGAGCAGGCCGTGGTGCGGGTGGACCTCACCTCGCCGGCCGCGCTGTCGTACCTGATCACTGCGCCGAGCTCGCTCGGCCTGGCCCGCGCCTACGTCAGCGGACAGATGGAGATCACCGGCGACCTCTACGACCTGCTCACCGCGGTCTGGACCGACAACATCGGTGCGCTGTCGTGGGCCGACCGTCTCGACGTCTTGCGCAACCTCGACCCGAAGGCCCTGCGATGGGTGGACCCGCCGACGGAGGAGTTCCGGGCCCGTCGGCTGCGTCACGGCTTCCGGCACAGCAAGGACCGCGACGCGGCCGCGATCAGCCACCACTACGACGTGTCCAATGCCTTCTACGAGTGGGTGCTCGGTCCCTCGATGACCTACACCTGCGCGTGTTATCCCGAGGCTTCGTCGACCCTCGAGGAAGCGCAGGCGCACAAGTACGACCTGGTCGCGCGCAAGCTCGGCCTGGCGCCGGGGATGCGGTTGCTCGACGTCGGGTGCGGCTGGGGCGGCATGGTGCGTCACGCCGCCAAGCACTACGGCGTCGAGGTCCTCGGTGTCACCCTGTCGCGCAAGCAGGCCGAGTGGGCCGGCAAGGCGATCGCCGAGGACGGGCTGACCGGCGTGGCGGAGGTCCGGTTCAGCGACTACCGCGACGTCACCGAGACCGGGTTCGACGCGGTGTCCTCGATCGGCCTCACCGAGCACATCGGCCTGGCACAGCTGCCGGCCTACTTCAGCTTCCTCTACGGAAAGCTGCGTCCCCAGGGCCGGCTGCTCAACCACAGCATCACCCGGCCGACGACCACCGAGAAGGTCAGGACGCGCGGCTTCATCGACCGTTACGTCTTTCCCGACGGGGAGCTGGAAGGCGTCGGCGCCATCGTGTCGGCGATGCAGAACAGCGGCTTCGAGGTGCGCCACGAGGAGAACCTGCGTGAGCACTACGCCCGCACGTTGAACGGCTGGTGCGACAACCTGACGGCGCACTGGGACGAGGCGGTCAGGGAGGTCGGGCTCGGCCGCGCGAAGGTGTGGGCGCTGTACATGGCCGGCTCCCGGCTCGGCTTCGAGCGCCGCACGATCGAGCTGCACCAGGTGCTCGGCGTACGCGTCGACGACTGCGGCGATGCGGGGATGCCGGCCCGCCCGGACTGGGGCGTCTAGTGATGGATCTCGAGATCGGCGATCGTCAGGTCGTCGTCGTACGTCCGGTCCGGCGGCTCGATGCTCACGTGGGGAAGCAGCCTGTCCAGCCATCTCGGTAGGTACCAGTTCGAGGTCCCGAGGGTGTGCATGAGCGCCGGCACCAGAACCGTTCGCAGGATGAACGCGTCGATGAACACCGCTGAGGCCAGGCCGAGCCCGAACTCGGCCACCTGGCGCTGACCGCCGAAGACGAACGCGACGAAGACCGCGATCATGATGCTCGCCGCCGCCGTGATGACCCGTCCGGTCTCGGCCTGACCGACCCGCACCGACAGCTTGTTGTCACCGGTGTGTATCCACTCCTCGTGCATCCGGCTGACGAGGAAGACCTGATAGTCCATCGACAGCCCGAACAGGATCGCGAACATGATGACCGGCACGAAGGCGTCGACCGGTCCGGGACGACCGATGGTGAAGACGTTCGCGAGGTGACCTTGCTGGAAGACGAAGACCATTACTCCGAAGCTCGCCGCGGCCGCGAACACGTTCATGACGGACGCGGTCAGCGGGATCACCAGGCTCCGGAACGCGATCATCAGCAACAGTGACGCGACCAGCACGACGACGCCGATGAACAACGGCAGCTTCGTCGACAGCACGTGGGAGAAGTCGATGATCGCGCCGGTCGAACCGCCGACGTAGGCAAGCGAGATCGGCGAGCCGGGCAGATATCCCGGAAGCACCGTCTTGCGGAGCCGCTGCACCAGATCCGTCGTGGCCTGCGCTTCGGGTGAGCTCTTCGGTACGACGACGATGACCGCCGTACGACGGTCCAGGCCCATCACCGCGGGCGTCACCGCAGCGACATCGGGTTGCTTGGCCAGCGTCGCCTGCAGACCCGCGAACTCCCCTACCGACCCAGGCTTCGCGAGCTGCGCGACGACCTGCATGTTGCCGTTGAAGCCGGGACCGAAGCCTTCGCTGAGCAGGTCGTAGGCCTTCTTCGTGGTCTGGTTCGACGGGTCGTTGCCGGCGTCGGCGGCGCCGAGCCGCAGCGACAGGAACGGCGAGCCGACGACGCAGATGATCGCAACGGCGATGCCCGCGAAGACGAGCCGGCGGCGCTCGACGAGAGCCGCCCAGCGCAGCCAGCCGCCGGTGACGTGGCTGTCGTCGGGGCCGTGGGTGAGCAATCGCTCCAAGCGGCGGCGCCCCAGCACCTTCATCCCCATGAAGCTCAGCAACGCCGGGGTCAGCGTCAGCGAGGCGAGCATCGTCAACGCCACCGTGATCGCGGTTCCCACCGCCACGCCGATGAGGAAGGTGACGCCGAGCAGCAGCAGGCCGAGCAGCGCGATGCAGACCGTGGCGCCCGCGAACAGCACGGCCCGCCCCGAGGTGTTGAGGGCTGCGGCGATCGAGTCCTCGACGTCCATGCCGTGGAGCAGGTTGTTGCGGTGCCGGCTGACGATGAACAGCGCGTAGTCGACGCCGACGCCGAGTCCCATCAGCACGGACAGCTGCTTGGCGAACGGCGCGACGGACAGCCCGTGGGAGAGCAGGCCTTCGATGGACGCGCCGATCAGGATCGCGAAGATCGCGGCGATCAGCGGGGTCACCATGCCCCGCCACGACCCGAACGCGAGGAACAGGATGATCGCGGAGGCGAGGATGCCGGCGATCTCACTCGGGCCCGTGGAAACCGTCTGCAGCAACTCGATGCCCTGACCGCCGAGCTCGACGTCGAGGTACTGGCTCTTGATCGACTGTGCGGTGCTGATCAACGACTCGAACGTCGACCGCGGCAGGACGTTGGCCATCTTGTCGTACTGGACCTCGGCGAACGCGATGGTGCCGTCACGACTGATCTGGCCGCCGCCTTGCGCGCTGAAGGGCGAGATCACGGCGACCACATCCGGCTGGCGCGCCACCTCGGCGAGCATCGAGGTCTCGGATCGCTCGAGCGACGGGTCGGTCACCTTGCCGCGCGTGGCGTGCATGACGATCTGGTCGATGTCGCCCGCCGCCTGCGGGAAGTCGGCCCGGAGCAGGTCGATCGCCTGCTGCGTCTGGGTGTGCGGCAGGTCGAAGCTGTTGGAGTACGTCGCGCCGATGCGGTGCGAGATGGTCACGGTGTAGACGGCAGTCGCGACCCACAGCGCGATGACGATCCATCTGTACCGCACGCAGATGCGCGCGAGGCCACTCATGACGCTCCCCTGAATGCCGCCCGGTGCGGACGTCACATTCTCCGGGACCGATCTTCGGGAGCAGACACCGGGCCGAGATCGGGGCGCGTCGCGCCCGGCGGCGGCCCGTCAGGCGCTGGTCGAGGGATATCGGACGTAGGCGTCGCGCAAGGTGCGGACGAAGGCGGGATCGCGCACCGGATCGTCGGGTACGTCGAGGCGCTGCCCCCGAGCTTCGAAGTCGGCCGCGAACCGGCGCAGGACCTCCGCCAGGTCGATGTCGTCGAGGTGCTCGTCGTGACGGCGACGATCCGCCTCGTCGGTGAACACGATGCCTTTCCAGGACAAGCTCACCCGCAGCCGATCGGTGGTGAACGTGGCGAGCTGCTCCCCGTTGTCGACGATCGCCCATTCGTCGGCTTCCCGGCGTACCAGCTCGGCGTCCTTGGACATCGTGACCATGCCGTCTTCCGGGCGTCCGGTGGGCCGGACCCGGTGCCACATGAAGTCGTTGTCGGCGACGATCGCGGTGTTGTCGATGTCGCCTTCGTGAAGCACCGACGGGCCGTCCGGACCTTGCGGCCAGTACTCGAACCCGCCGTCGCGGCCGCGGTAGAACCACGAGACGCCGGTCGCCACCTTCACTCGTTCCGACTCGAAGAGCCCGGACAGACCCATGATCGTGAGAAAGGTGATCGGGTAGGTCGTGCGGTCGAAGCCGCGGAACGCCGGCACGTCGGTGTGGCCGGCGCCCTGCGGGAACGGCAGCTGCCACGTGAGGTTCACATAGACCGTGGTGGGCCGCACGATCTGCGCGCCGAACACCTGCTTCGCGGCGTCACCGAACCGCTCGCTGTCGAGCAGGGGCTGCACCCCGTCGAGCACGTCGCCGTCGAAGGCCCAGTTCCCCCGGAACACTGGCGCGACGATCATCTGGGCCGGCTCGTCGGAGCCCGAGAGCGCGGCGTACTCGGCGCTGTTGGCGAAGTAGCGCTGCACCGGCCAGTACGGCGCGTGCGCGTCGATCAGCCGCCACACCTCATCGCGGTCGTCGACGACGTGGTCGAGCTTGACGGGCGTACGCGGCAGCGGGATCGGCACAACCGGACCCTACTGAGGCGAGGACGGGCTACCAGGTGTCGACGACGCGGCGACGGCCCTCGCGGTGGGGCGGCTGCCAGGCCCGCAGCAGCGCCGCGACCCGCTCACGGGTGTGGGCCGGGTCGATGACGTCGTCGATCTCGTCGTACGTCGCGGCGGACAGGGCACTGCCCTGCTCGTACGACGCCGCCACGAGCGCCTCGAACGTGCGCTGGCGTTCCTCGTCGTCCTCGATCGCGGCGAGCTCCTTGCGCATCGCGAGCCGGACCGCACCTTCCAACCCCATCCCGCCGACCTCGCCGGTCGGCCAGGAAAGCGTTGCCAGCGGCGCATGGAAGTACCCGCCGGCCATCGCCATCGCACCGAGTCCGTAACCCTTGCGGAGGATGACCATCACCAGCGGCACGGTCATGGTCGCGCCGACCGTGAACAGTCGCGACGTGTGCCGAACCAGCCCGGTCTCCTCCGCCGCGGGGCCGACCATCATGCCCGGGGTGTCGCACAACGAGAGCACCGGAAGGTCGAACGCGTCACACAGCTGAAGGAACCGCGATGCCTTGTCAGCGCAGTCGCTGGTGATCGCTCCGGCAAGATGCATCGGGTTGTTGGCGATCACCCCGATCGCCCGGCCCTCGATCCGGGCGAATGCCGTGACCATCCCCTTCGCCCAGCGTGGCCGCAGCTCGAGGACGGACCCCTCGTCGGCGAGGACCGCCAGCACCTTGCGGACCTCGTAGGCACGGCGACGGTTCTCGGGTACCACGTCACGCAGCGGTGTCTGGTCGGCCTCCGACCACTTCGGGAGCTCTGGGACGAACGCCGTGACCGCACGCTTGGCGACGTCCACCGCCTCGGCGTCGTCGGCTGCGCTCACGTCGACGGTCCCGATCCTGACGTGCATCGGCTGCGGACCGACGTCATCGGCATCGACGACGCCGAGCCCGCCGCCCTCGATCATCGCCGGGCCGGCCATGCCGATGCTCGCCTCCGCAGTGGCGATCGTGACATCGCACAGCCCGAACAGGGACGCGTTGCCCGCGAAGCAGCGGCCCGACGCGATGCCGACTCGCGGCACGATCCCGGACAGCGCCGCGAATCGACCGAAGGTCGGCACGTCCAGACCGCCGACCGTGCGGACGTCGACGTCTCCAGGCCGCCCGCCACCTCCTTCGGCGAACAACACCAGGGGAAGCCGCTCGCGGCGCACCACCTCGAGGAACCGGTCGGTCTTCTTGTGGCCGGTCGCTCCCTGCGTCCCGGCGAGCACCATCACGTCGTACCCGACGGCGGCGACCCGGCGGCCGTCGACGGTGCCGACGCCGGTGATGACGCCGTCGGCCGGCGTCGATGCGATCAGGTCGGCGAACTCCCGGCGGCCGCGCTGCGCCGCAATCGCGAGACCACCCCATTCGTGGAAGCTTCCGGCGTCGAACAGGTCGTCGAGGTTCTCTCGGATCGTGCGACGGCCGCGACCGTGCACCTTCGCGACCGCATCGCCGCGCGCCGCGTCGTGGAGCAGCCGCTGACGCTGCCTGACCTGCTCGAGCTCGGGGCGCACCGGTTCGTCGTCGACCACCCGACGAGTATCCGTCAGGGGTTCGCGACGATCAGCCGCAGCGAGCCGAGGTACTCGTGCTGGGTGCGCAACGCGCCGTGCTCACGGTCCCACGCCCCGCTGGCGAGCGCCTCCCGAAGCCGCGCCACCGAGTGCTCCGCGACGTCAGGCGCGACGAAGCCCCATGCCGACTGCGCCCGCCGCACGGCCGGGTCGAGCATGCGCTCAGGCCGGCCGTAGAACGCCTCCGCGAACCCGTCGACGCAGTCGAAGGGGATCGGCACTGCGCTGACGAGTGAGGTGCCGCCGAGCACCGAGCGGACGTGGTCGATGTCGGGGTAACGGGCCGCTTCCGCCGCGATCAGCTCCGGCAGGTACTCGGCGGTCCACAGCCGGCTCAGCGACGCCGCGTCGAAGGTCAGGATGACGACCGGCCCCCGGCTGACGCGCCGCATCTCGAGCAGGCCCTGGTCGAGGTCACGCCACTGGTGGATGGTGAGCGTTGCCATGGCGGCGTCGAACCAGTC
>DASZRO010000101.1 GCA_035550055.1 Mycobacteriales bacterium
GATGGTGGATGAGACGACGACTGCGGCCAAGGAGATCTCGGTGGCCACGCAGCAGCAGCGTTCGGCGTCTGATCAGGTGGTCTCGGCGATGACCCAGGTCTCGGACGTGTCTCGCCAGTACGCGGTCGGGTCCAAGCAGGCCGCGGCCGCCGCCGCGCAGCTCAACAACCTCGCAGCCGAGCTGCGCGGGAGCATTTCCCGTTTCAACGTCGGGTAGCGCTAGCCGTTCAACAGAGCCGGCAGCACGAACGTGTGAACGTAGCGGCGCGTCTCGGCGTCGTCGCGGTCCCGATGCCCAGGCACCACCAACAGCGAGTGGATCATCCGGACGACGAACTCGACGGCGTCGTCGAGCTCGACAGCCGGGCGGACCAGACCCGCGTCACGCGCGGCGGTGAAGTACGGCGCGATGAAGGCGGCGCACACGGCGTACGGCGCGGCGGCGTCAGCGGCGTTGAGGGTCCGCGACAGCGGGGCCGACATGAGGGAAGCGCGCCACGGCTCGCTGCGCACCCAGTCGACAGCGCTGACGATGAGCTCGACGATCGCGTCGCCGACCGATCGGGCGCTGCGCAGCCGGGCCGGGATCTGCGGCAGGAACTCGTGCGCGGACGACAGCAGGGCCGCAAGGATGATCTCGTCGCGACCGCCGGGAAAGTAGCGATAGACGCTCGCCCGAGACGTGCCGGCCAGCCGGGCGACGTCCTCGACCGTGGTCTTGGCCACGCCGTACTGCGCGAAGCATCGCTCGGCGGCAGCCACGACGCGCTCACGCGCCTCGAGCGCGGCGGCGTCGACGCCATCGGCGAGGGCTCCACCGGCGACCATGCAGCGCAGCGTACCGTGAGACAAGCAACTTGATATGTTTCATGTCTCAGCGGTTCGGATGGTTGGGCAGGAGGATGACGATGGATCCCTTCGGGATCGCCGGCGGCGCGAAGGACGCGATCAAGGAGTCCTGGATCAGGGCGGTCGGCGCCGACTCCCTACCCGGCGTGCAGTTCACTGAGCCCGCCGGTGACCCGGGGCTGTTCGGACCGGGCAGTTCGATCTGGTACGTCCACTCCGACGTCGCGACGCTGGTCGGCGGGTTGTCGGGGCTGCTTCTGGGCGCCCTGCACCAGCCGACGATGCACGGGACGAACCAGCACTCCTCCTACAGCACCGACCCGCTGGCGCGGCTCGGCCGGACCGCCTCGTTCGTCAACGCGATGACGTGGGGATCGATGCCGGTCGTCGACCGCACCTGCGACATGGTGCGCAAGATGCACAAGCTGGTGCAGGGCGCGATGCCCGACGGCCGGCCGTACTCGGCCAACGATCCGGAGCAGCTGGTCTGGACCGCGATGACCCAGGCACACAGCATCATGCGGGCCCATCTCCGCTACCACCCGAAGCCGCTGTCGGGTGCTCGCATCGACGAGTACTACGAGCAGTACGCGCAGTTCGCGATCAAGCTCGGCGCGGACATCCCGGTGCCGTCGAACCGGACCGAGGTCGACGACTACTTCGCCGAGAAGCGGCCGCTGCTGACCTTCGCGGAGGAGACCGCGGAGCTGGCCGACTTCTTCCGCAAGCCGACGGGGACCGACCCGATCCAGCGGGCGTCGAGCGTGATCATCACCAGGGCCGCGTTCGACACGATGCCCAGTTGGGCTCAACGGCTCTACGGCATTCGCAGCGCGAGCCGGATCTCGATGGTTCCGAAACGGATCGACACGATCGCCACCCGCAACGCGGTGAAGGTCGTGCTCGGCGTACTGCGCTGGGGAATCGAGGAACCGCTGATCCAGATCGAGGCGCGCGAACGCAGCGAGGCCCGGACGTCGGTCGGCGCCTCCGCCTGATTGACTCGATCGCGTGATCGAAGCGCAGGGTCTCACCAAGCGGTACGGCGACACCGTCGCCGTCGACAACCTCAGCTTCACCGTCCAGCCCGGGGTGGTCACCGGGTTCCTCGGGCCGAACGGCGCCGGCAAGTCGACCACGATGCGCCTGATCCTCGGCCTCGACACCGCGACCTCCGGCGTCGTGACGGTCAACGGCAGGCCGTACGCGAAGCATCGCCGCCCGCTCACCGAGGTGGGCGCGCTGCTCGAGGCGCGATCCGTCCACGGCGGGCGCAGCGCCTACAACCACCTGCTGTGCATCGCGCAGACCAACGGGATCCCGGCCAAGCGCGTCAACGAGGTGCTCGAGCTGGTCGGGCTCGCCGAGGTCGCGAAACGCCGCTCCGGCGCGTTCTCGCTCGGGATGGGCCAGCGACTCGGGATTGCCAGCGCACTGCTCGGAGACCCGAAGGTGCTCTTGCTCGACGAGCCGGTCAACGGACTCGACCCCGAGGGCATCTTCTGGGTGCGCAACCTGCTCAAGCACTTCGCCGCAACGGGGAAGACCGTCTTCGTCTCCAGCCACCTGATGAGCGAGATGGCGCTGACCGCGGACCGGCTGATCGTGATCGGCCGCGGCCGGCTGATCGCCGACGCCACGACCGAGGAGCTGATCCGAGCCTCCGCCGAAACGCACGTTCGGGCCCGGTCACCGCAAGCTGACGCGCTCGCCGCGGCAGTTGCCGCAACCGGTGCGACGGTCGAGCGGGAGGCGGACGGCGCGTTGTCGATCAACGGCGCCACCATCGAGGCAGTCGGCGAGCTTGCTGCGACCAAGCGCATCGTCCTGCACGAGCTCTCCGTGTCGCGGGCGACGCTCGAGGCGGCGTTCATGGAGCTCACCGAGGACGCGGTCGACTATCACGCGACCAGCGGAGCGGAACCTGACATCGCGCCACCGTGGGGAGCGTCCGCATGATCGACCTCGGGTTGTTCCGCAACGTCCTCGTCTCGGAGTGGACGAAGCTGCGCTCGGTCCGGTCGACGTACTGGTGCGTGCTGGTGTCGATCATCGTCGGCGTCGGACTCGGCGCCGCTATCTCGGCCGGTAGTGCGGCGGGTTACTCGCAGGAGTCGTTGCACGACCAGCTGCTGTTCGACCCGGCGGCGATCAGCCTCGCCGGCCTGTTCTTCTCCCAGCTCGCCCTCGGCGTCTTCGCGATCATGACGGTGAGCGCGGAGTACAGCACCGGCATGATCCGCAGCACTGTGGCCGCCGTGCCGCAGCGCGGCTATCTGCTCGCCGCCAAGGCGACGATGGTCGCGCTGGTGTCGTTCGTGACGAGCATCGCCGTGGCGTTCACCGCGTTTCCGATCGGGCAGGCGATCTTGAACCGGCACCACCTCGGCGTATCCCTCGGTGCCCCGCACGTCGCCCGAGCCGTCCTCGGTGGCGGCCTCTACATCGGCGCCCTGTCGCTCATGGCGCTCGGGCTCGCCACGATCATTCGACACACCGCGGGCGCGATCACCGCCCTCGTAGCGGTCGTGTTCATCATCCCGATCGTCACGCAGCTGCTGCCCGACTCGCTGCAGCACGACTTTGCTCGCTACCTGCCGGCCAACGCGGGCAGTGCCATCACCAACGTGGTGCAGACCTCCGACTCGCTCGGACCCTGGTCCGGCTACGCCGTCTTCCTGGCCTGGACCGCCCTCGTCATCGCCATCGGGTACTACATGCTGCGAACCCGCGACGTCTGACCCGGCTCACCGGCGC
>DASZRO010000102.1 GCA_035550055.1 Mycobacteriales bacterium
ACCGCAGCGGAGGCGGCGTACGTCGTCGCGGACTGCGGTGCGAAGGCGCTGTTCGCCGACGTCCGGTTCGCCGAGGTGGCGAAGGCCGCGGCGGCCGCCGCCAAGCCCACCCTCGCGCTGTCGATCGGCGGTGCTATCGAAGGCTTCACCGGCCTCGAGCAAGCAGTGGCGGACTACTCCGGCGACGACCTGCCGGACGCGCGGCTCGGTACGACGATGATGTACACCTCCGGCACGACCGGGCGCCCCAAGGGTGTGCATCGCGAGATCACCGGCAAGATGAGCGACTCGTCGATGGCGATGACCCAACGGCTACGCGACGCGGCGGGCTTCCAGCCGGGCAAAGACGCCTCGCTCATCACCGGCCCGCTCTATCACGCGGCGCCGCTGCTGTTCGGGCTGAGCATGCCGCTTGCCTTCGGCACCACCGTTGTGCTGATGGACGGCTGGGACGCCGAGGAGATGCTCCAGCTCGTCCAGCAGCACGCCATCACGCACATGCATCTCGTGCCGACGATGTTCCACCGGCTGCTGTCCCTGCCGGCCGAGGTACGCGAGTCCTACGACGTCAGCTCGCTGCGCCAGATCTGGCACGGCGCCGCGCCCTGTCCGGTGCCGGTGAAGCAGCAGATGATCGAGTGGCTCGGGCCGATCATCTGGGAGTACTACGGCGCCACCGAAGGCTTGACGACGATCGTCGACTCCCACGAGTGGCTGGCGCGGCCGGGCACTGTCGGACGCCCCGAGGACGGCCAGGTCGAGATCCGCGACGACGACGGCAACCGGCTGCCCGCCGGCACGCCGGGGACCGTCTACATCGCGGCGTCGCCGGACTCCCGGTTCCGCTACCACGGCGACGAGGCGAAGACCGCCGACACCTATCGCGGCGACTACTACACCGTCGGTGACATCGGCTACCTGGACGAGGACGGCTGGCTGTTTCTCACCGACCGCAGCGCGAACCTGATCATCTCCGGCGGCGTGAACATCTATCCCGCCGAGGTCGAGGCCGTCCTCATCACGCATCCCGCGGTCGGCGACGTGGCGGTGATCGGCGTACCCAGCGAGGAGTGGGGAGAGGTGGTCAAGGCCGTCGTCGAGGTCCAGCCCGGGCTGGCCGGCGACGACGCGCTCGCTGCCGAGCTGATGGAGTTCGCCCGGAGCAGGCTCGCCGGCTACAAGTGCCCGCGCAGCGTGGACTTCGTCGACCGGCTGCCGCGGGAGGACAACGGCAAGCTGTACAAGCGCAAGCTCCGCGAGGCGTATCGGCTCGCCGCCGGCAGCGATAACGTCGGATGATGCGCGTTTCGATCGACAGTGTGAAATGTCAGGGCCATGGGCGCTGCTACACCCTGGCTCCCGAGGTCTTCGACGAGGACGGCGAGGGCCAGGGTCTCGTGCTCGGCTCCGGCGACGTCGCGCCTGACCAGGAGGCGGCCGTTCATCTCGCCGAGGCCAACTGCCCTGAAGGCGCAGTGGTGATCGAGAAGTGAGCTCGTCGTCGTGACCACTGACGAGCGGTTCGGCCGCAGCTTCGAAGAGCTGCGCTCCGACCGCGAGTTCGGCACCCGCAGTCCCGTGGTGACCGGGCCGGTTTCGGACTGGGCGACCGACTTCTCGCACATGGAGCCGGAGTGGGCCGCGGACCCGTACTCGATCCAGGACGACCTGCGTGAGCGCTGCCCGATCGCGCACACCGACCGGTTCGGCGGCGGCTGGCTGCCGGTGCGCCATGACGATGTCGCCGAGATCGCCTACGACACCGACCGGTTCTCCTCGCGCTCGCCGGTGGTGGGGAACTTCCGGCCGCCGGTGAGCCTCGCTCCGGTCGGCGGCATCCCACCGATCTCCTCGGACCCGCCGTTCCATCACGACGCGCGCAAGCTGTTGCTGCCCGCCTTCACTCGCAACGCCGTCGCGAAGCTCGAGCCGGCAACCCGCGAGTTCTGCCACAAGCTCATCGACGACATGGGCACGGCCGACGTCGTCGACGCCGCGTCGCAGTACGCCCAGCACATCCCTGCCCGGGTCATCGCGTCGATGCTCGGCTTCCCGCAGGAGGACGGGCCGAAGTTCCGCACTTACATCGAGGACACCCTCGAAGGCATCAACCTGCCGCCCGAGGAACGGTTGGAGAAGGTCGGCGCACTCTTCTCCTACCTGCTCGAACAGATCAGGGCGCACCTCGACAACCCGGCTGACGACCTGACGACGTACCTGATCGACGCCGAGCTGTACGGGCAGAAGCTCGACCCGTTCCACGTCGCCGGCACGATCTCGCTGATGCTGGTCGCGGGCATCGACACCACGTGGAGCGCGATCGGTGCATCGCTGTGGCACCTCGCGCAAACGCCGGCTGACCGCGCGCGGCTGGTGGCCGAGCCAGAGCTGCTCCCGACCGCGATGGAGGAGTTCCTGCGGGCGTTCGCCCCGGTCACGATGGGCCGGCTGGTGAAGCAGGACATGACCTGGCACGGCGTCGAGATGAAGGCGGAGGACTGGATCCTGCTGTCGTTCCCGGCGGCCAACCGCGACCCCGCGAAGTTCGACCGCGCGAACGAGGTCGTGATCGATCGCGAGGTCAACAAGCACGCCGCGTTCGGGCTCGGCATCCACCGCTGCCTCGGCTCGCACCTCGCCCGGATGGAGCTGCGGGTCGCGCTCGAGGTGTGGCTGGAGCGCTACCCGGAGTTCTCGCTGGCGGATCCGGCTGCGGTGCACTGGTCCACCGGGCAGGTCCGGGGACCACGCACCCTTCCGTTGCGGGTCGGGTAGTAGCCCAGCACGTTGGCCAGGGGGACGGCCGCGGCGCGAGCCGCCGCAGCGGTTGCGGTCGCCGAAGAGGCGATCGTCGACGGCGACGTGGCGATCGCCGCCGGCGAGCTTCGATCACGGCCGGGTACGGCGCGGTCGGCGTTGCGTTCACGAGATCTGCGCACGCTGTGGCTGGCCACCTTCGCCTCCAACATCGGCACCTGGATGCAGAACGTCGCGCTGGGCGCCTTCGCCTACCGACTGGAGCACTCGGCGAGCTTCGTGGCCTGGGTCGGCTTCGCCCAGCTCGGACCGGTCCTGGTGCTGGCCCCGGTGGGCGGGCTGCTCGCCGACGTCGTGGACCGCCGCAAGCTGCTCGTCCTCACCAACCTCGAACAGCTCGCATTCTCCGTCGCGCTCGCGCTCGTCGCCGCAGCGAGCCATCCGTCGAAGGTGCTGCTGTTCGGCGTCGTCGTGGCCATCGGGGTCGGCAACGCGTTGAGCGGGCCGCCGCTGTCCAGCCTGCTGCCCAACCTGGTGCCGCGCCAGGATCTGCCGGGCGCGGTGTCGCTGCAGTCGGTGCAGATGAACCTGTCGCGTGTCATCGGTCCGGCGATCGCCGGTGTCCTCCTGCCGGAGATCCACGCCAGCGGCGTCTTCGCCATCAACGCCGGCACGTACCTGTTCGCGGTCGCCGGCGCGGTCGCCATCCGGCCGGTGGCTCAGCCGGAGAGCTTCAACGAGGGCGGCCTACGCCGGTTGCTCGGCGGTGTGGTCGTCGCCCGCGAGGATCCGGTGATCCGCTCCGTCCTGCTCACGATCGCCGCCATCTCGTTCTTCTGCCTGCCCTTCATCGGATTGATGCCGGCGATCGGCGGCGAGAACCTGCATCTCGACGTCAACGG
>DASZRO010000103.1 GCA_035550055.1 Mycobacteriales bacterium
CAGGGTGGCCATGCCATCGGAGTCGGGATAGCAGCTCACGTCGGCGTCGTTGCTCGCCTGCGCCGCCCGGTCCGCGGCGCCGTGGGGGTCGAGGGCCACGATCAGTGTGCGGGCGGCTTTCGCGGTCTGGCTCGGGGTCCATGCCCGTTCGACCGTCAACGCCACCACCCGCGCGTCGACCGCTTCGGCGATGTGCGCCGGGCAGTGACGGGTCGCGCGCTCCACCGCCGTCAGGTGCGCCATCGTGATCTCACCGCGGTCCAGCGCCACCCACGAGGCCGCCAGACACTCCCGGACCCGTTCCACGACCCCGACCCCGGTCATCGCGCTGACATAGGAGGTGCGGGTGGCGCAGGCGATCTCCTGCGCGGCCAGCATCCGCGCCTCCCCGACCGGGAAGTCGAGCTTGCCGTGCAGCCGGTGCACCGCATCCGAGGCAGCGATCATCCGCCGCGCCGCGAGGTGGGACTCGAGCTTGCTGTAGAGGGCGTGCAGGCGCACCGCGCAGTAGGCATCCATCGGCAGCACCGCGATCTTGTCGATCTCGAGCATCAACAGCCCACCGACCGGCATCTGCTCAGCCAGGGTGATCCGGTCAGCCGTGCGCCGGATCGCGGCGTCCAACTCCGACCCCATGTACTCGAACATACGTTCGAATGGAGCGGGAGTCAAGACCCGGCAGCCCTTTATTTACAACGAAAATCGGACACCGCGGACAATGGGCGACGGGCGCCCCACGTCAGCTAGACCGCCGACTCCGATGGCCAGGCCGCGCGGTCGGAGGATCGCAGCTGCCACGGCACGCTGGTGACCATGACCCCCGGTTCGAAGAGCAGCCGAGCCTTCAGACGAAGCGCACTCTGGTTGTGCAGGATCTGCTCCCACCAGCGCCCGACGACGTACTCCGGGATGAACACCGTCACCACGTCCCGCGGCGAGGACTGTCGCAGCTCTCGGATGTAACGCAGCACGGGTCGCAAGATCTCCCGGTACGGCGAGTCCAGGACGACGAGCTTGACCGGGACCTCGTACTCGTCCCAGCGCTGCATCAGCTCGTCGATGTCGTCCTGGTCGAGATTGATCGTGACGGCGACCAACGTGCTCGGCCGGGTCGCCCGCGCGTAGGCGAGAGCGCGCATCGTCGCGACGTGCAGGCGGGAGACCAGTACGACGGCATGGTTGCGACTGGGCATCGTCGGCTGCTCCGCCGGCGAGACATGCAGCTCGTCGCTGACCGCCTGATAGTGCGCGCGGATGCCGCGCATCATGAAGTACAGCGCGACCATCGCGACGATCGCGATCCACGCCCCGTGAACCACCTTCGTGTAGAGCACGACGACCAGCACGAGGGCCGTGGCAACCGCCCCGGTCACGTTGATGACGCGCGAGATCCTGATCTTGCGACGTTGCTCCCCCGTCGCCTCGACGAGCGCCTTGTTCCAGTGGTTGACCATGCCGCTCTGGCTGAGCGTGAACGACGTGAAGACACCGATGATGTAGAGCTGGATCAGCCGGTCGATGTTCGCGTCGAACCCGACGATCAGCGCCATCGCCAGACCACCCAGGATCAGGATTCCGTTGCTGAACACCAGCCGGTCGCCACGGTTGTGCAGCTGTCGCGGGAGGTAGCGGTGGTGAGCCAGGATCGATGCGAGCCCGGGAAAGCCGTTGAACGCCGTGTTCGCCGCGAGTACCAGGATCGCCGCGGTCGCCGCCTGGTACAGGTAGAAGAACACGTCGTGGCGTCCGAACGACGCGGCCGCGACTTGGGAGATCACCGAAGGGTTCCCATCGGGTTGCGCGTGCGCGTGCAGGCGCAGGGCGAGCACCGTGATGCCGACGAACATGCTGATGGCGAGCCCACCCATCATCGACAACGTCAACGCGGCGTTGCGCGGCTTCGGCTTGCGAAACGCCGGTACGCCATTGCTGATCGCCTCGACGCCCGTCAACGCGGTGCATCCGGAGGCGAAGGCACGCAAGGCAAGCAGGACCGTAGCGAGCCCGCCCACCGCGACCGTTCGATGCAGGTGCTGATGAGCCGTGGCGGCTTGTGGCAGGTCACCGAGGGCCCCTCTGACGGCGGCGAAGCCGAACATCACGAAGCTGAGGACCACGAAGGAGTACGTCGGGATCGCGAACAGCTTCCCGGACTCACGAACGCCGCGAAGGTTTGCGAGCACCAGGACGACCACGAAGCCGACTGACATGGCCACCGCGTGCGGCGCGAGCGACGGCGCCGCGCTCGTGATCGCCACCACTCCCGAGACAATCGAGACCGCGACGGTCATCACGTAGTCGACGAGCAGCGCGCTCGCCGCGACCAGCGCCGCAGCCGGGCCGAAGTTGTCCAGGCTGACCGCGAAGGCCCCGCCGCCGCTCGGGTAGGCGTAACAGGTCTGCCGGTAGGACAGCACGACGATGAACAACAGCGCCGCCACGGCAACCGCGACCCACTTCGCCATGGACAGGTACGCCAGCCCACCGGCGGCAAGGACGAGCACGATCTCCTCGGTCGCGTAAGCGACCGAGGAGATCGGGTCGGAGCAGAACACCGGAAGCGCGATCCACTTCGGCAGCAGCGTCTCGTGGAGCTGGGTGCTGCGCAGCGGCCGGCCGACGAGCAAGCGCTTGAAACTCGCGACGGGTGAAGTCACGTCCGGAGGCTAGAAGCGGCAAAAGCCCTGCGGCGTAAGGAAAACGTCAAGATCCGCGAAGCACCCGTCAAGATTGCGTCAAAGTCCTCGACCCCCGGGCTCTTCACGCATTACTACGGGGGCGTGGGACGGGTCCGCAGCCAGGTCGACGCCGCCTACATCCTCCCCGCGGCGTTCGCCGCGCTGCTCGTGCTGGGCGCAACGACCGCCGCCTTGAATGGCCGAATCGGTCCCACCACCCTGCTCGTCGCTGCGTCGGTGATCACCCTCCTCGCCAGCGTGGTCTCCGCCATCCCGGCCGCGCCACTCGTTGCCGCGATGGCCTGGCTGACCGCGATCGGCTTCTCACACGCCCCGTACGGTCAGCTCCACGCGTCCGGCCGCCACGCGCTCACCGCATTGGTGGCTCTGGCGGACTGCGCCGTCGTGGGCGTCATGCTGGGCGGTGCGGCGCGCCGTGTCGGGCGAGCGCGTGGTCAGATCGAGTGGTCGGTGTTCGACGACATCGAGTCCCTGGGGGACCATTCCATCGTGAGCGAAGCGCCCATCCCGGCGGTTCGGCTACGCGACCTGGCTGTCGCGGTCAGCCGGCGCCGCCAGGTCGCCGCGGTGCTGTTCGGCAGCATCGTGCTTCCCCTCATGACCGCCAGCCTGGCCGCCGTCCGTCCACACCTGAGTCTCGACGACGACCTGTTGCTCTACCTGATCGCGGTGCTCGCGATCACCCTCATCGGTGGTTTCTGGCCCGCGGTCGGCGGCGCGATTGCGGCCAGCCTGCTCGTCAACTGGTACTTCACTCCCCCGCTGCACAACTGGACGATCGACTCGCCCCAGAACCTGTTCGCGCTGCTGCTGTTCATCACCGTGGCCGTCACGGTCAGCAGCGTCGTTCATCTCGCTGCCCGCCGCGCGGCCCTGGCTCGACGAAGCAGCAAGGAGTCCGCGACGCTGCTCGCCCTCGCGCGGACCGTGCTCGGCGGCGACGACACCGCAGCGGACGTGATCAACCACCTGAGCCAGCACGAGGAGGTCGGCGCCGAGCTGCACGAGCTCGTCAGTGGGCGCTGGATCCTGCTGACGTCGGCCGGCGATGCGTCCGGCGCATCGTCGACCAGTCGGATTCGCGACGACCTTCGCCTGCGGTTGTTCGGACCTCGCGTCGCGCGTCTGTCGGCCCGGACCGTCGAAGGGTACGGCGCTCAGGCGGCGGCCGCGCTCGATCGGGAGCGACTGCGGGTGCAGGCCGCTCAGGCGGAGATGCTCGCCGCCGGAAACCGAATGCGTACGGCGCTGCTCACGGCGGTCAGCCACGACTTGCGCACGCCGCTCGCTTCCGTCAAGGCCAGCGTCAGCAGCTTGCGCCAGACCGACGTGACATGGTCCCCGCGCGACGAGGCGGAGCTGCTCGCCACCATCGAGGAGAGCGCGGACCGCCTCGACGCGCTCATCGCAAACCTGCTCGACATGAGTCGCGTTCACACCGGCTCGTTGCAACCGCTGCTTCGGCCGATCTCAATCGACGAGATCGCCCCGCTGGCGGTCCACGGTCTCGACGCGGCTCAGGTCGCGTTCGACATCCCGGACGACCTGCCGCTCGTTGCGACCGACCCGGGCTTGTTGGAACGCGCCGTCGCCAACCTCGTCGGCAACGCCGTTCGCTACTGCCCGCCGGGACAGCCGGCCCGACTGGTCGCCCGACGTGACCGTGACTGGGTCAGCCTCGACATCGTCGACCACGGGCCAGGCGTGCCGGACGCGATGAAATCTCGCATGTTCGAGCCGTTTCAACAGCTCGGCGACCAGCGAAACACTGAGGGAGTGGGCCTGGGGCTCGCGGTCGCTCGTGGCTTCGTCGAGGCCATGGGCGGGACGCTCGAAGCGCTCAACACGCCAGGCGGTGGTCTGACGATGCGACTCACGCTTCGGATCGCTGTGGCGCCGAGCGAGGTCTCGGTCGACCAGTGATCGTCACCCGTCCATGACCTCCGTACTCGTCGTCGACGACGAGGCCTCGATTCGCCGTGCGCTCCGGATCAACCTTGCCGCCCGCGACTACGCCGTGCACACCGCCGATGACGGTCGCAGCGGCCTGCGCGCAGCAGCGGCACAGCGTCCCGACGTCGTGATCCTCGATCTCGGGCTGCCGGACATGGACGGCGTTGAGGTGATTCGCGGAATCCGCGGCTGGTCAGAGGCGCCGATCATCGTGTTGTCCGCGCGCGAGCACGAGCACGACAAGGTGGCAGCCCTCGACGCCGGCGCGGACGACTACGTCACCAAGCCGTTCGGCATGGACGAACTGCTCGCGCGGCTACGGGCGGCCACTCGCCGGTCGGTCACGACCGCCAGAGACGAGCCGGTCGTCCGCACCGACCACTTCACGGTGGACCTCGGCGCGAAGCGGGTCACCAACCTCGCGGGCCACGAAGTACGGCTCACGCCGACCGAGTGGGAGATCGTCGAGCTGCTGGTCCGAAACGACGGGCGGCTCGTGGCCAGCCGCCAGATCCTCAGCCAGGTGTGGGGCGAGGGCTTCCACGCCGAAACGCACTACCTGCGGGTCTACCTCGCGCAGATCCGCCGCAAGCTCGAGCCGGACTCGTCGCGTCCCCGCTATTTCCACACCGAGCCCGGGATGGGCTACCGATTCCTCGCGAGCCCGCCCTCAGACCGCCCTAGCTAGCGCCGCGTCAGGAAGCCGCAGGGTTTCCGGCCTCCACCGTCAGGGTCGCGTCAGGACGCTTGGACGCGATGCACACCCAACGAACACTTCGGCTGTGGCCGATTTCGTTCTCGTCATGCTGACCGTCGGGCTGTTCGCAATCTTCGCCTTGATCGCGAAGGCAGCTGAGCGGCGATGACCGCCGACAACCTGGTCGGGCTGATCCTCGCCGTGGCGACCGGAGTGTTCCTCGTCATCGCCCTGCTGTTCCCGGAACGGTTCTGATGAGCAGCACCACAGCCGGTGCGCTTTTCGTCGTCGCGCTCGTCCTTGCCCTGGCCGCCAGCTACCGCCCGCTCGGCGACTACATGGCGCGCACGTACCTCGACCGCCGCCATCTGCGCGCCGAGGCCTGGATCTACCGGCTCGCGGGGATCGACGCGGACACAGACCAGACCTGGGCCGCCTACCTGCGCAGCGTCCTGGCCTTCTCCGCCGTCTCCGTACTGCTCGTGTACCTGATCCTTCGCGGACAGCACAGCCTGCCGTTCGACCTCGGTTTCGGCGGGATGCACGCCAGTCAGGCCTGGAACACCGCGGCGAGCTTCACCACCAACACCAACTGGCAGTCCTACTCGGGCGAGTCCTCACTCGGGTACGCCGCACAGGCGCTCGGCCTGGCGGTACAGAACTTCGTCTCGGCGGCTGTCGGCATCGCGGTCGCGATCGCCTTCGTGCGCGGGTTCTCCCGATCGCGGACGGACCGGCTCGGCAACTTCTGGGTCGACCTGGTGCGTACGTGCATCCGCATCCTGCTGCCGATCTCGTTCGTCGCCGCGCTCGTCCTCGTCGGCGGCGGTGCGATCCAGAACTTCCACGACCCACAGACCATCCATACGATCACCGGCGGCACGCAGACGATCACCGGGGGTCCCGTCGCGAGCCAGGAGGCCATCAAGCAGCTCGGCACCAATGGCGGCGGCTTCTACAACGCGAACTCCGCCCACCCCTTCGAGAACCCGACGTCGTGGACCAACTGGTTCGAGATCTACCTGCTGCTCGTCATCGGCTTCTCGCTCCCCCGGACTTTTGGCAAGCTGGTGGGCGACACCCGTCAAGGGCTCGCCATCGTCGCGGTGATGGGCGTGCTCTTCCTCGGCAGCGTCGTCGCGCTGAACGTCTTCCAGAACGTCCACCATGGCAGCGTTCCCGCGGCTGTGGGTGCGTCGACCGAAGGCACCGAACAGCGCTTCGGCGTTGCGGACTCGGCGACGTTTGCGGCGAGCACCACGCTGACATCCACCGGCGCTGTGGACTCCTTCCACGACTCCTACACCAGCCTCGGCGGTGCCGTCACGTTGCTCGACATGCAGTTGGGTGAGATCGCGCCCGGCGGCACCGGCTCGGGTCTGTACGGGATGCTGGTGCTCGCCGTCATCACGGTGTTCGTCGGCGGCCTGATGGTCGGGCGAACACCCGAGTACCTCGCGAAGAAGATCGGCGCGCGCGAGATGAAGTTCGCGTCGCTGTACTTCCTCACCACACCGCTGTTCGTGTTGGTCGGTGCGGGGCTGGCCATGGCCCTGCCGGGCGAGCGCGCCGCGATGCTCAACACCGGCGCACACGGCTTCTCGGAGGTGCTCTACGCCTTCACCTCGGCCGCCAACAACAACGGCTCCGCCTTCGCAGGCATCTCGGTCGACACTGCCTGGTACAACGTGGCGCTCGGTGTCGTGATGCTCGGGGCGCGGTTCATCCCGATGATCTTCGTGCTCGCCATGGCCGGTTCGCTGGCCGAGCAACGGTCGGTACCGGTGTCCGACGGGACGCTACCCACCCACCGGCCGTTGTTCGTCGCCATGGTGATCGGGGTCGCGGTCATCGTGGTCGCCCTCACCTACCTGCCTGCGCTAGCCCTCGGGCCGCTCGCAGAGGGGCTGCACTGATGCCCGCCACCGGCAAGACTGCGGGCGGGCTGCTCGACCCGAAGATGCTCTGGCAGTCCACCCCGGATGCCTTCCGCAAACTCAACCCGATGACGCTGTGGAAGAACCCGGTCATGTTCCTCGTCGAGGTCGGATCGGTCTGGACGACCTGGCTGGCGCTCGAAGACCACACCGCGTTCGCGATCGTCACGACCGTCTGGCTCTGGCTGACCGTCGTCTTCGCCAACCTCGCGGAGGCGGTGGCTGAAGGCCGCGGGAAGGCACAGGCGGAGTCGCTGCGACGCGCGAAGACGATCACGAAGGCGCGACTGCTGGACAACTGGTCACCCGGCTGCGAATCGGCGAGCCTGCGCGAGCGCGAGGTCCCGGCCGCCGAGCTGCAACGGGGGCAGCACGTCGTCGTCGAGCCAGGTCAGGTGATTCCCGGCGACGGCGACGTCGTCGAAGGCATCGCGAGCGTCGACGAGTCCGCGATCACCGGCGAGTCGGCGCCCGTGATTCGCGAGTCCGGTGGCGACCGCAGCTCGGTGACGGGCGGTACGAAGGTGCTCTCCGACCGGATCGTGGTCGAGATCACCCAGCAGCCGGGAGAGAGCTTCATCGACCGGATGATCGCGTTGGTCGAGGGCGCATCACGGCAGAAGACTCCGAACGAGATCGCGCTGAACATCCTGCTCGCCTCGTTGACGATCATCTTCCTGCTTGCTGTGGCCACGCTTCAGCCGTTCGCCATCTTTGCCAAGGCGCAGCAGCCCGGCGCGCCGAACTCGCTTGCTCTCACCTCGCACGGCGTGACCGGTGTCGTCCTCGTGTCGCTCCTGGTCTGCCTGATCCCGACCACGATCGGCGCTCTGCTGTCCGCAATCGGGATCGCCGGAATGGATCGCCTCGTCCAGCGCAACGTCCTGGCGATGTCGGGACGCGCGGTGGAGGCCGCAGGTGACGTCGACACGCTCCTGCTGGACAAGACCGGCACGATCACGATCGGCAACCGCGAGGCCGTCGAGCTGGTCCCCGTCGCCGGGGTGAGCGAGGAGCAGCTCGCGGACGCGGCCCAGCTGTCGAGCCTGGCCGACGAGACACCGGAAGGCCGATCCATCGTCGTCCTCGCCAAGACTCGCTACGGCTTGCGCGAGCGAGCCTCAGGAGAGCTCGCCCATGCCAGCTTCGTGAAGTTCACGGCGCAGACCCGGATGAGCGGTGTAGACCTTCGCGAGGGCGAGGCGACCCGCGAGATCCGCAAGGGAGCCGCCGCGTCGGTTCTCGGATGGGTCCGGCAGGCAGGCGGTGTCGTCCCTGACGGAATCGACGAGCTGGTCGACGCGATCTCAGGCGCCGGGGGTACGCCGCTGGTCGTCGCAGACCGGATCGGCCACCACGCTCGCACACTCGGCGTGGTGCACCTCAAGGACATCGTGAAAGACGGGATGCGCGAGCGGTTCGCCGAGCTTCGGGCCATGGGAATCCGCACCGTCATGATCACTGGCGACAACCCGCTGACGGCGCGAGCCATCGCGCAGGAGGCCGGAGTCGACGACTTCCTCGCGGAAGCGAAACCCGAGGACAAGATGTCGCTGATCAAGGCCGAGCAGGCCGGCGGCAGGCTCGTCGCGATGACCGGCGACGGCACGAACGACGCGCCGGCGCTCGCACAGGCTGACGTCGGTGTCGCCATGAACACCGGTACCTCGGCAGCAAAAGAGGCCGGCAACATGGTCGACCTCGACTCCAACCCGACCAAGCTCATCGAGATCGTCGAAATCGGAAAGCAGCTGCTGATCACCCGCGGCGCATTGACGACCTTCTCGATTGCCAACGACGTCGCCAAGTTCTTCGCAATCATCCCGGCGATGTTCGCGGCGGTCTATCCGGGCCTGGGAAAGCTCAACGTCATGCACCTGCACAGCGCGCAGTCCGCGATTCTGTCCGCCGTCGTCTTCAACGCACTCGTCATCATCGCGCTCATCCCGCTGGCACTGCGCGGCGTGCAGTACCGGCCCAGCAGCGCCGCGGCCATGCTGCGGCGAAACCTCGGCATCTACGGGGTCGGCGGCCTGGTCGTTCCGTTCCTCGGGATCAAGGCGATCGATCTGCTCGTGCAGCTCGTCCCCGGAATCAGGTGAGGATCGATGAACCGAATGCCCGGCTGGACTCGCCAGCACCTCGCCGCGCTGCGAATCCTTCTGCTGCTCACCGTCGTGCTGGGCGTCGGCTACCCCGCTGCGGTCACGCTGATCGCGCAGATCCCAGGTCTACACCATCGCGCCGACGGCTCGCTGATCCACCTCGACGGACGGGTCGTCGGCTCCGCGGTGATCGGCCAGTCGTTCACCGACAGCGACGGCGCGCCGATCGAGAAGTACTTCCAGAGCCGGCCGTCCGCGGGTGGCTACGACCCGACCGCGACCGGTGCGAGCAACCTCGGCCCGGAGTCGATCGTCGACACCCTCGCGAACCCGGCCGTGAAGGGCGCCGTCGGCACACCGTCGCTACTGACCCTGGTCTGCAGCCGCAGCAGGCAGGTCGGCGAGGAGAACGGCGTCGACGGACAGCGCCCCTATTGCACAGCCACGGGCGTCGGCGCTGTGCTGTCGGTCATCCGCAGCGCCGGTGTGAGCGGAAAGGTCGTGAAGGTGGTGAGCGTCAACCAACCGTGCCCGGCCACGCCCTTCATCTCGACGTACGACGGGGTGGCGGTGACCTGCGCGAGGTACGGCGAGGACGTCGCAATCGGGACCATCGTTGCCATCCGCGGCTCCGGCAAGGCCTGGCCGGCCAATCCCGTCCCTCCGGACGCCGTCACCGCAAGCGGCTCCGGACTCGACCCGGACATCTCGGTGACCTACGCGAGACTGCAGGCGCCGCGTGTGGCGAGGCTGCGCGGGCTGCCGTTGCATCAAGTGCTTGCTTTGGTCGCGAAATACACCTCGGCACGCGCGTTCGGGTTCATGGGCGAGCCCGCCGTCAACGTGCTTCAGCTCAATCTCGCCCTGGACCGGCTTCCTGGCCAGTAGAGGACACTGACGTGATGGCGCAGCGTCGATCATGAGCCGCGGGACCCTGCGGATCTACCTGGGCGCGGCGCCCGGCGTCGGCAAGACCTACGCGATGCTCGACGAAGCCCACAGGCGCCGGGCCCGCGGCACCGACGTCGTCATCGGGCTGATCGAGACCCACGGGCGCGCACGCACGGCGGCGATGATCGGTGACCTCGAGGTGCTGCCACGACGTGAGGTCCGGTATCGCGGTGCCGACTTCGAGGAGATGGACCTCGACGCAATCCTCGCCCGCAACCCGCAGGTCGTCTGCGTCGACGAGCTCGCCCACACGAACGTGCCGGGCTGCGCGCACGAGAAGCGTTGGCAGGACGTGGCAACGATCCTCGACGCCGGGATCACCGTGCTGACGACGATCAACATCCAGCACCTCGAGTCCGTCAACGATGTCGTCGCCAAGATCACCGGCGTCCGCCAGCAAGAGACAGTGCCCGACGCGGTGGTGCGTGGCGCCGAGCAGGTCGAGCTGGTCGACGTCACGCCCGAGGCACTCCAGCGCCGGATGGCCCACGGCAACATCTATCCGTCGGAGAAGGTCGACGCCGCGCTCGGCAACTACTTCCGCCTGGGCAACCTCACCGCCCTCCGCGAGCTCGCCCTGCTGTGGCTTGCCGACAAGGTGGACGTCGCCCTGCAGCAGTACCGCAAGGATCACCGCATCGAGGCGACCTGGGAGACCCGCGAGCGCGTCGTCCTCGCGCTCACCGGAGGACCCGAAGGCGAGACACTGATCCGGCGCGCCAGCCGCATCGCCGCGCGCGGTGGCGCCGACCTGCTCGCCGTCCATGTGAGCGCAACCGACGGCCTCACCGCGGCCAACCCTCAGCTACTGGCCCAACAGCGAACGCTCGTCGAGTCGGTCGGCGGCAGCTACCACGAGGTCACGGGCGACAACATCGCACGTTCGCTGATCGAGTTCGCGCGCGCCCAGAACGCGACGCAACTCGTCCTCGGTGCGTCTCGCCGATCCCCGCTGCACCGGCTGGCGACCGGGCCCGGCAACGCCGCCGCGGTGATCCGGCAGGCGGACGACATCGACGTCCACATCGTGACCCACGAGCAGATGGGCCGGGGTCGCTCGCTGCCCAGCCTGACCGGCGGCCTGACGCCACGGCGGCGGATCGCCGGCGCCGCGCAAGCAGCACTCCTGCTGCCCGTTCTCACCCTGGTCCTGACCGACGCACGGTCGGACGTGAATCTGACGAGCGACCTGCTGAGCTACCTGATCGTCGTGGTCGCGGTCTCCCTCGTCGGTGGAGCCTTTCCCGGCATCGTCGCGGCCGTCGTCGCGAGCCTGCTGCTCAACTACTACTTCACGCCTCCCATCCACCGGTTCACGATCTCCGAGCACGACAACGTGATCGCTCTCGCCGCCTTCGTGGTCGTCGCTGCGACGGTGAGCGCAGTCGTCGACATCGCGGCGCGACGCACGACCCAAGCGGCGCGCGCGAACGCGGAGGCGCGAATCCTCGCAACCGCAGCCGGCAGTGTGCTCCGCGGTGACGACGCACTGCCCGCCCTCCTCGACCGACTGCGGGAGGCGCTCTCGCTTCGCGGTACGGCGCTGGTCCGCCATGTCGACGACGGGAGCTGGCAGATCCTCGAAGCCTCGGGCACCGTCGAGGACGCTGACCCGGCGTACAACGACGGACGGGCCGAGGTCGACGCCCAGCATCAGCTCATCGTCAGCGGTAGGCGGTTGCAGGGCCGCGAGCAACGCCTGCTGACGGTCTTCGCCGTCCAGCTCGCTACGGTGCTCGAACACCGGGAGCTCGCTGCCGCCGCCGCCGCGGCCAGACCACTAGCCGAAGCCGACCGGCTGCGAACTGCGCTCCTTGCCGCGGTCAGCCACGACCTGCGCTCACCGCTCGCGTCGGCCACCGCGGCGGTCGACAGCTTGTCCACGACCGACGTCGAGTGGGCCGAGGATGAACGCGACGAGCTTCTGGCGACGGCCCGCGAGTCGCTGCAGCGACTGTCCCGACTCGTCGAGAACCTGCTCGATCTCAGCCGGCTACAGGCAGGGGCGATGTCCGTCCTCAGCTCTGCGACCAGACTCGACGAAGTGGTCCCGCTGGCGCTCGACGATCTCGGCACGGCTGCTGCGCGAATCGACGTCGAGCTGCCCAAGACTTTGCCCGAAGCGATAGCTGACCCCGCCCTGCTCGAGCGGGTGATCGTCAACCTCGCGGCGAACGCGCTGCGATACGCACCGCCGAACACGCGGCCGCGCATCGCCGCCAGCGCACACTCGGGCTGGGTCGAGATCCGGGTGATCGACCGCGGGCCGGGCGTACCGGCAGCCGACTGGGACCGGATCTTCACGCCTTTCCAGCGGCTCGGTGACACCGACAACACGACCGGGGTCGGCCTCGGACTCGCCCTCTCGCGCGGCTTGACCGAGGCGATGGGCGGGGAGCTCAACCCGCAAGACACTCCCGGGGGCGGTCTCACCATGGTCGTCCGGCTGCCCGCCGCCAACCAGCCGAGGCAGCCGCTGGCGGACCTCAGCGAGCTGGCCACCCCGTGACGCGAGTTCTCGTCGTCGACGACGAGCCCCAGATCCTGCGCGCCCTCCGCGTGAACCTGCGCGCCCGTGACTACGACGTCCTCACCGCGGCGACCGGCAAACAGGCGCTCGATGTCGCCGCGCAGCGTCACCCCGACATCGTGGTGCTCGACCTCGGCCTGCCGGACATGGACGGCGTGGAGGTGATCCGCGGGCTACGCGGCTGGACGACGGTCCCGATCGTGATCTTGTCCGGCCGCAGCCAGAGCGTGCTCAAGGTGCACGCCTTGGACGCCGGCGCAGACGACTACGTGACCAAGCCGTTCAACATCGATGAGCTCATGGCGCGAATCCGTGCGGTCAGCCGCCGGGCCCTCGTCGCCGACGAGGCCCCCGTCGTGAGCTTCGCCGACGTGACCGTCGACCTCCGCGCCCATCGGGTGACCCGCGCGGACGCCGACGTGCGGCTCACCCCCACCGAATGGCAGCTCCTCGAGATCCTCGTCCGCAACCCCGGTCGACTGGTGTCGCAGCGAGAGCTGATCCGTGCCGTCCGCGGCCCGAACTATGACGACGCGGCGCACTATCTGCGCCAGTTCATGGCCCAGCTGCGGCAGAAGCTCGAAACCGACCCGGCTCGGCCGGCACACCTGCTGACCGAACCGGGGATGGGCTATCGCTTCCAGTCCTGAAGGACGCCGGAGCAGGCGGCGATCAGGTGAGGCCTTCCTTGGCCGCACAGGCCGGCCACGGGCCCCAGCCGGCACGGGCATGGAGCACCTTCGCGGCGTAGTCCTGCATCGCGGGTGCGGCCTGGTCGGGGCGCCCGGTCATGCCGAGGTCCTCCCACGTCTGCAGCGCGAACTGGTACGCGCCGTAGTAGCCGTTGCCGGTGTTGTCCTGGTAGTTGTCGTGCGACTCGCACATCCGCAGCTTGTACAGCTCCTGGTCGAGGAACGAGTCGTCCGCGGCATGCGCAGCAACCGTGCGCTGCGCGTGACTGGCGTGGAACGTGCCCGCCGCCCGCTCGACCTCGATCCGGTGTCGTCCGCCGCCGGGATTGATGGCAAAGGCCGGAGCCGCGGAGCCCACGATCACCGCCACGACCCCGGCGCCCACGCCGATCCGGCGACGAGTCGGGTTTACCAGGCTGGCGTAGCGGGTACGGCGAGAAGCAGTCTTGGGAGGCTGCACGGATGTCGCGTTTCCTCGGACGCCGGCGAAGTTAGCTGTCGGGTTCGGACGCGAGGGGAAAGATCGCCCGGCTGCTTGCGCAGCTTCACCCCGAGGGAGCGAGAAGCCGGTGTGGCTTCACCCTCCCGGAAGAACTGGGTCCTCCGCTCCCGCCGTACCGATGTGACTCGGTCCACTGCGCTCCGGTGGCGGGATTTGGCGCCCGAAACGCACGAATCGTCCCTTTTTGTGACGATCCACAAGTGACTCTACCGATTTGTCAGTCCGCCCGCCACTTCCCGTATTCCAAATGTTCACGACGGCCGTTGTGGCCGGGTCCAGTGGACAGGTGCCTAGAGTTCCGGGATGAGCCAAACCGAATCAGTTTCGGATCTGTCGCTGGCCCGCAAGGCCCACCGCACGCTCGAGCCGCTGCACACCGCCGCCTACTTCGGGGCCGAGCTCGCCGCCGCCTACGCCGAGGCGGGGGCGAAGGGCACGCTGCGCAGCTACTTCGCGGTGCGCTCGGCGCCGATGGGCATCGTCGAGCCCGAGGTCGTCGTCGCGACCTTCTTCAACTTCGCACCGTCCCTGGTCCGTCAGGCCATCCCCGCGGTGTGGCAGGACACCACCCCCGAGGCGCTGTTCGAAGCGCGGCTGCGCGGGATCGACACCCTCTACCGCCGAGTCCTCGGGGACGACGTCCTCGCCTCACCGGAGATGGCGGAGGCGGCCGCGCTCGCCCGCGAAGCGACCACCGTGCTGTCCGCGCTCGGCAGGCCGCTGTTCGCCGGTCATCAGCGGCTGCCGTGGCCGCAGCCGGCCCATCTACAGCTCTTCCACGCCCAGACGCTGCTGCGCGAGCACCGCGGAGACGGCCACGTCGCTGCACTCACCCTCGCCGGCCTGGACGGGGTCGGCGCTCTCGTGACCCACCTGGCGAGCGGGCAGAGCCCGATGGTGCTCGACATGGTCCGCGCCACCCGCGGCTGGACCGACGAGGAGTGGGCCGCGGGCGAGGCACGCGTCGTCGAGCGCGGTCTGGTCGCGGACGGGACGCTGACCGAGGCGGGGCGCGCGCTGCGCGAGGAGATCGAGCGGCAGACTGACCAGGCCGCCGCCGCGCCGTACGCCCACCTCGGGCAAGCGCGCGTCGCGCGGCTGCGCGAGCTGGCACGACCGTGGTCCAAAGCGATCTCGGCAGACATCTTCGGAGGCACCCCATGAGCGTCGACCTCACCGGCCGCATCGCCTGGATCACCGGCGGCTCCCAGGGCTTCGGCGCCGCGGTCGCCCGCCGGCTCACCGGCCACGGCGCGACCGTCGTCCTGTCCGACATCAAGGAAGCCGCCGGGCAAGCGCTCGCCGAGGAGCTGGGCGGCAGCTTCGTGGCCTGTGACGTGACGAGCTTCGAGCAGTGCCAGGCGGCGGTGCGCGCCGTCCTCGACAAGCACGGCCGGCTCGACATCGCGTTCCTCAACGCCGGGGTCACCACCGGCTGCGGCCTCGGCGAGGACTTCGACCCCGCGCTCTACCGCCGGGCGATGGGGGTCAACATCGACGGCGTCGTGTACGGCGCACACGCGGCGTACGCGGCACTGAAGGCCGACGGCGGCGGCGACCTGATCGCCACCGCGAGCCTCGCGGGTCTCACCGGCACCGCCTTCGACCCGGTCTACGGCGCGAACAAGCACGCGGTCGTCGGATTGGTGCGCGCGCTCGGCGACGACTGGCCCAACCAGGGCATCCGGGTCAACGCGCTGTGCCCGGGCTTCGCCGACACCGAGATCGTCAACGAGATCCGGGGCGTGCTCGCCGACAGCGGCATCCCGCTGATCGAGGTCGAGCGCGTGGTCGACGCGTTCATGGCGGCCCTGACCTCGGGCCGCTCCGCCGAGTGCTGGTACATCCAGCCGGGACGGCAGCCCGAGCCGTTCCGCTTCCGCGGCATCCCGGGACCCCGCGTCGCGGAATAGTTGTCTGCGCAACTATGTTGTCCAGGCTGAGTAGCCAGCCCACGTAGGAGGCCACAATGCCCGCCGTCACCGTCCCCGACCTGACCACCCTCCAGCGGCTCCCCGCACCGGGGGTGTCGACGACGATCCCGCGGCCGGTCAAAAGCGTGACCACCGCGCCGGGCGGGTTCGAAGGCGAGGGCTTCCCGGTCCGCCGCGCCTTCCACGGCGTGGACCTCGCCGATCTCGACCCGTTCGTGCACATGGATCAGATGGGTGAGGTCGAGTACGCGCCGGGTGAGCCCAAGGGGACGCCGTGGCACCCGCATCGCGGGTTCGAGACGGTCACCTACATCATCGACGGCACGTTCGAGCACCAGGACTCCAACGGCGGCGGCGGCGTCATCACCAACGGCGACACGCAGTGGATGACCGCCGGAGGCGGCATCCTGCACATCGAGAAGCCGCCGGAGGCGCTCGTTGCCAGCGGCGGGCTCTTCCACGGCATCCAGCTGTGGGTCAACCTCCCCCGCGTCCAGAAGCTGATCGCACCGCGTTACCAGGACCTGCGCGCCGGCGGCGTCGGGTTGCTCACCTCACCCGACGCCGGCGCGCTGATCCGCGTGATCGCCGGCGACGTGGCGGGCGTGAGCGGCCCGGGCTCGACGTACACCCCGATGACGATGGTCCACGCGACCGTCGCGCCCGGCGCGAGTCTGACCCTGCCGTGGCGAGCGGACTTCAACGCCCTCGGCTACGTCCTGTCAGGCAGCGGCACGGTCGGCACCGAACGGATCGCGGTACGGACCGGCCAGCTGGCCGTCTTCGGTCCCGGAGGCTCGCTGACGGTGGCGGCGGACGCCGCCCAGGACGCTCGCCACAGCGCCGGCCTCGACGTCTTGCTGCTGGGTGGCACGCCATTGCGTGAGCCGGTCGCGTGGATGGGCCCGTTCGTGATGAACACCAAGGCCGAGGTGCAGCAGGCGTTCGAGGACTACCAGCGCGGTCGCCTCGGCGTGATCCCGGCTCACACCTCCTGAAGCAAACCGCTGTCCACGTCGAAGACGAACCCGCGGATGTCGCTCGTGGTCTTCAGGTACGGCGACGCCTGCAGCTGCGCGACGCACTTGCGCACGTCCTCGTAGACGTCGCAGAACGTCCCCGACCGCCACGACGGCGCACTGCCGGCGTCCGCGGCCAGCTCGGCGGCGAACGCGTCCTCGTCGAGGTTGAGCAGCCCGCAGTCGGTGTGATGGATGACGACGACCGCCTCGGTACGCAGCCGACGCTGGCTGATGGCCAGCGAACGTACGACGTCGTCGGTCACGATGCCGCCCGCGTTGCGGATGACGTGGGCCTCGCCGAGCTCGAGACCGAGCATCGCGTGCACGTCCATCCGGGAGTCCATGCACGTGACCACCGTCAGGTGGCGAGCCGGGACGACCGGACGCGGACCGGGGTAGGTCTTGGCGTAGCCGACGTTGTGGGCAACTAGCTCATCGGCTGCGGACATCCGTCCAACTTAGACGAGGACGACGGTGACGCTCGCCGACCCGGCCGGGCTCGCCCCGGCCGCGCTGGTCGCGACCACCGTCGCGGTGTAGGTGCCGGCGGCGATGCCGGTGAAGGTCGCCGTCGTCGCGGTCGCGGTGACCGCCGTCCGGTGCGCCCCCGGCGTGAGCCTGACCCGGTACCCGGTCACCGCGGCGGCGCCCGCGTCCACCGCCGGCGCGGTCCACGTCACGGTCACGGTGCCGCCGCTCGCCGACGCCGCCACCGCGGTCGGCGCGCCCGGCGGCGGCGTCGGGCGAAACCACGGGCTGTGCAGGCCCAGCGCCGCCGCGAACTGTGCTCCGGTGGTCGTCACGGTCGCGTTGGCGCCGACGACCGACAGCGTCGTCACCCGGCCGCCCCACACGCCGTGCCCGTCGCGCCCGGTCACCACGAGCTGCCGCAACGCGCCGACCGACGGGTAGGCCGCCGCGATCGCGGCCGCCGTCACGGTGGTGGACCAGGCGTTCTCGCCGTTGGGAACCGCTGCGTCGTACGGGTCGCGTTCGGCGGGCAGGTACGGCTCGCCGCCGGAAACCGTCCAGCCGCCGTCGGAGGAGCTGTACTGGGCGAAGACCGCGGCACCGGAGGCGTCGACGACGATCTCCCCGGCAGTCGCATGGACCGCGTTGTCCGTGCGGGTGGTCTCGACCCCGGCGCCGGGGTAGCTCTGATCCCGGGTGTCGCCGTCCAGGTCGTACCAGGACGCTTTGGGCGCCGCCATGGCGCGCCAGGCGTACGTCCTCGCCGCGACGGCCTGGGCCTGGAGCGCGGCCGGCGACCAGCTCGACGGCATCTCCGCCGGGACGACGGAGTCGACGTAGGCGTCCACCGGCACGTCGTCGACCACCTGGAGCGCCCCTGACTGGAGTTGGGCGACCATCGCGCCGCGGTAGTCGACCGACTTCGTCGACGACCCGCTCGGCACCTCGACCCCGATGAGCGAAGCGGTGTCGGTGACGGTGGCGGTCGCACCGAGGGTCGGGGTCTGGTCGTGCCACGTGCCGCCGTAGTGGGCCTGAAGGGTCAGCGAGGCGCCGCTCTTCGCGATGCGCCACAGATCCACCGGCTCGCCGTCGGGCGAGGCGGTGCCCAGCGTCGTCGCGGCGTTCCCGGCCAGCGCGACCGCGAGGCCAGGCGCCGGGTCGAACTCCAAATACCCCTTCGCGGGGGCGTCCGCGGCGCTCAGCAGCACCCGGACCGGTTGTGAGGTGGACTTGGTCGCCAGGGTGGTGTGGGGGTAGTAGAACGCCAGGATCTGGTTGCTCGACAGGTGGTCGACCTTCGCCGCGCCGTACGCGCCCCACTGCGACAGCCCGTGGCCGTGCCCGGCGCCGTGTCCCGCGATCGTGTACGCGCCGCCCGGTGGCACCGCGTACACCTCGTGCACCGCGGGCGGCGGCGTGGTGGCTGCGGCAGCGGCCGGCGCGGCGCTGACACCGAGCGGCCCGAGCAAGACGAGCGTGGCCAACCCCGCGAGCAGCCCGAACGTCAACGATCTGCGGCCCGACGATCCCGGCGGCGAAGGAGTCACAGTGCAACCGAGCGTAAGCGTCCTCTAAGAAAAGGTTCAGCAAGCGCGGCCTATGATCGATGATCGCTGTTCGGCAGCCACGCTGCCGTATGTGAAGGAGCCCCCCAAGTGACCACGCCTCCGGCGTCCGGGGAGGCGCAGCCGTCGGGAGGCTGGACGCCTCAGGACCAGCCGACACACCGCCGCCCGCAGTGGGCCCGGATCCTGCGCTGGACCGCGGCCGTGGTCGGCGGGCTCGCGCTGCTGGTCGTGGCAGCGGGCGTCGCGGACTACTTCTACCTCAACTCCAAGATCACCACGCAGCCGGTCGTGCTGCCGCCGGGTGCGAGCAACCCGGCCAAGATCGCGACCAAGGCGGAGAACTTCGTGCTGATCGGCTCCGACACCCGCGCCGGCGCGAACGGCAAGGGGACGGGCGGATCGAACGTGCAAGGCGCGCGCTCCGACACCACGATGATCCTGCACATCTCGGCCAACGACGGCGGCGCGACGATCATCAGCATCCCGCGCGACTCCTACGTCCAGATCCCGTCGTGCGTGGTGAAGCCGGACGGCACGACATCGGCGCCCGAGATGACGAAGTTCAACGCCGCGTTCTCGATCGGCGGCGAGTACTACCCGAAGTACGCCGCGAGCTGCACGGTCCACACGATCGAGACGCTGACCGGCTTGCACATCGACCACTACGCGGTCGTCGACTTCGTCGGCTTCGAGCACATGGTCGAAGCCCTCGGCGGGGTCCGCATGTGCGTCGCGGTCCCGCTCAAGGATCCCGTCTTCTACTCCTCGGTCTCACAGGGCAACGTCGGCACCGGCCTGGACCTGCCGGCCGGCAAGGACGTCGAGATCGACGGGCAACAGGCGCTGGACCTGATGCGCGCCCGCGAGAGTCTCGACGGCGGCGGCGACCTGCCCCGCATCAAGCGTCAGCAGGAGTTCGTCGCGGCGATGATCCGCAAGGCGACGAGCACCAGCCTGCTCGTCAACCCCATCAAGCTGCAGAGCTTCCTCAGTGCGGCCGCCGGCTCGCTCACCACCGACGGGTTCGGGCTCGGCACGATGAAGCAGCTGGCGAGCGCGCTGCACTCGGTCGGCGCGGGTGGCGTCCACCTGTTGACCGTGCCCAACCTCACCGACCAGCCCGGTCTGCCGTACGGCGACGTCGAGTGGGACCCGACGCAGGCGCCGGAACTGTGGAACGACCTGCGCCACGACCTTCCGCTGCCCGGCACCACCCCGAGCCCGTCTCCCACGCCGACCCCCACTGCGACCCCGACCGGGCCGGCGCTGATCGTGCCGCCGAACGAGATCAACGTCGCGGTCGAGAACGGCACCGCGACCGCCGGCCTCGCCGGCAAGGTCGCCGGTGAGCTCACCGCTGAGGGCTTCCACGTGGTGAGCGTCGGCGACGCCGACAAGGAGACCTACACGAGCTCGGTCGTGGAGTACGGGCCGGACAAGGTCCAGTCCTCGCAGACCGTGGCCGCCGCGGTCCCTGGCTCGCGACGCGTCGCCGACGCGGCGGCCGGGGACACGATCACGCTGATCGTCGGCAGCGACTTCAGCAGCGTCGAGCCGGTGACCGTCACGGGCGCCTCATCGACCCCGACGCCCACCCCCACCCCGACCTTCACCTCGATCTCGGCGGCGAAGCCCGGGTGTCTGAGCTAGGCGCGGCAACAGGCCGCGAGGGGGTTGAGCGCGTAGGTTCGCGAGGGTGACGGAACCGCCCGACGGCTCCCCGCCGCGCACCCGTCGTCCGCTTCCGCCGGAGCTCGATCCGCGTCGCCCGGCGCAGCGCGGGCGTACCTCGCCGACCGCGTCGCCAAGCCCCGGCAGGCCTCGCACCGTGGCGCCGGGCGAGCATCGCCGGTGGGGGCCCGGATGGCTGCGCCGCTGGACCCGCCGCAGGCTGCTCGCGACGACCGCAGGGGCGATGGCCGTCGTCGTCCTCGTCGCCGCCGGCGTCGGGTGGCTCGCGGTGTCGTCGATCCTCGGCAGCATCAAGCACATCAACCCGTTCTGCCACTCGTGCAGCCGGCCGAGCGGCGGCGCCTCCGGCGACCTCAACATCCTGATCGTGGGCTCGGACAGCCGCGCCGGCCTGACTCGCCAGGAGGAGCTTCAGCTCCATGTCGGCAAGGCGGACGGGCGCCGCTCCGACACGATGATCCTGCTGCACATCCCGGCAGGCGGCGGCAAGGCGGTGATGGTCAGCCTGCCGCGCGACTCCTACGTCAAGATCCCCGCTCATCGCTCGCACGGCCAGCTGGTCCCGGCACAGATGAACAAGCTGAACGCCGCCTACTCCGAGGGCGGCGCGAAGCTCACGATCGAGACGGTCGAGGACAACACCCACGTCCGCATCGACCACTACATCGAGATCAACTTCCTGGGCTTCGTGAAGATGGTCAACGCCCTCGGTGGCGTGAACATCTGCTCCGCCACCCCCATCGACGACCCGATCCACTACGACCCGGCGAGCGGCACGAACGTGGGCAGCGGGCTCGACCTGCCCGCCGGCACGAGCCACCTCGACGGCGCAACCGCGCTGGAGTACGTCCGCGCCCGCGAGTTCGACCCGGCGACCGGCGACCTCGGCCGCATCCAGCGCCAGCAGAAGTTCATGGCCGCGATGATGAACAAGGCCGAGAGCACCGGGGTGCTGCTGGACCTCCCGAAGCTCTACAGCTTCCTCAAGGCGGTCGCCAGCTCGCTGACGACCGACAGCGGCTTCGGTACGTCACAGATGTTCACCCTTGCCAAGGCCTTGCACTCGATGTCACCGAAGAACGTGTCGCTGCTGACCGTTCCGCTGTCCAACACCGCACTCGCCACTCCCGTCGGTTCCGCGGTGTTGTGGGACCCGGTGCTGTCGAAGCGGCTGTTCACCGACTTCACCGACGACAAGCCGATCACCAACGTGGTGCGTGCGACGCAGCTCACCATCCCGCCCGGCGACATCTCGCTCCAGGTGCTCAACGCCACCTCCACCAACGGCCTCGCGGCGAAAGCGGCGAACCAGCTCACCGGGCTCGGGTTCTCGGTCAGCGGGACCGGCGACGCCCCGTCCGGGACGGACTCGTCGAGCACCGTCGTCGAGTACGGGCCGCAGCGCGCCGACTCCGAGCGAACCGTGGTCGCCGCCGTACCCGGAGCGAGCAGCCAAGAGGTCAACTCGCTCGGCGACAAGATCGTCCTCGTCGTCGGGTCGTCCTTCCAAGGTGTCAAGCCGGTCAAGATCGCCGGTGCCACGAACCGACCGACCGTCACGACAGGGGCCTCGAATCCATGCAGCTGATCAAGCACCGCCCGGCAGCCGGCGTACTGCTCGTGGCGGGCGCCCTCACGCTTGCGGGCTGCTCCGGGTCGAGCTCCGGCGGCGGTACGCCGACGAGCACGGACACCACGACCAGCCAGGCCGCGCCACCTGCGTGCCCGCTGACCGGGCAGCCCGCCACCCGGTCGGAGGACGTGAAGCGCCCCGCCCTCGCGATCAAGATCGACAACGTCTCCGACGCGCTGCCCCAGGCCGGCGTCAACAACGCCGACGTCGTCGTCGAGGAGCTGGTCGAGGGCGGCCTCACCCGGCTGATGGCGATCTACCAGTGCCAGAAGGCGCCGGTGGTCGGCCCGATCCGGTCAGCCCGGATCACCGACGCCGACCTGCTCGCCCTCCTGCACGGCAGTGTGCTCGGCTACTCCGGGGCGAACCCGAAGGACATGCCGCCGATCCGTGAGCACAGCGGCGCCGCACTCGTCTCCTACGACGAGCACCCCGAGTACTTCCATCTCGACTCCTCGCGGCCGGCGCCGCACGACGTGTTCGCGGCGACGCAGACCCTGCTGCGGGTCGGCCGCAAGGAGCGCCCGAACCTCACGGCGCCGCCGGCGCTGTTCCACTACGGCCCGATCGATGCCACCGCCAAGCGCGCCCACAGCGTGTATCTGGGATGGCCGGCCGCCAGCGCGCAGTGGACGTGGTCGGGCAAGGCCTGGCTGCGCGACCAGGACGGCGCCGCCGACCGGCTGGTCGACGGCAGCCAGATCAGCGCCACGAACGTGGTCGTCCTCAACGTGACGATCCAGGACACCGGAATCAAGGACATCCTCGGCAACGAGTCGCCCCTCGACGTCACGATCGGTACCAACCCCGCCTGGGTGCTGCGCGACGGCAAGATGATCCGAGGCTCGTGGAGCCGGCAGTCCATCAGCGATGGCATCAGCCTCACCGACCGAGCCGGCAACCCGATCGACCTGGCACCCGGGCGCACCTGGATCGAGCTGCTGCCGAGCGGGACGAAGCCGCAACGGCGCTGACCGGCCGTTACCGTGAGCGCGGCAGATCGTTGATCGAATGACGGATCAGCCGGATCCCGCTACCGGAGGCACTCGATGCTCGACTCCTCGCGCACGGTCACGACGCCGCTGACGCTGGTCGTCAGCGCGAGTACCGGGGACGCCAGGCTCGACGCCGAGCTGCGCTACGACGCCGGCGACCCGCTCGCGGTGTCGCTCGCGATCGGCACCCAGTGCGACGAGCCGGTGGTCTGGGTGTTCGCCCGTGACCTGCTCGCCAGCGGCATGGCCGGTCCGATCGGTGAGGGTGACATCACCATCGAGCCCGCCGGCCGGGACGTGCGGATCACCCTTGCCACCGACTGCCTCGCCACGATGCTCGCGCCGCGCAACCGGGTCCTCGAGTTCCTCGTCGAGACCTTCACCCGGGTGCCGTCGGGCGCGGAGTTCGACGGGATCGACATCGACGCCGAGATCGCCGCGCTGCTCACCTAGCGCCGGCCCAGCCGCTCGAGCGGCTAGATCCGCTCCGCCTGGTGGCGTTCCGCGAGCTGTTTGACGGACTTGGGCAGCTTGCCCGCGGCGAGGTCGGCGACCGTCACGTTCTCGAGGACCTCGCGGAGGCTGCCCCGCACCGCCATCCAGACGTCCCGCAGCGACTCGGCGGCACCCGGGTAGCTGAGCTCGGTGAGGCTGAGGTCGCGGACGTTGGCCAGCGGGCCGTCGACCGCGCGGATCACGTCGGCGAGCGTGATCTCGGCGGGCGAGCGTGACAGCACGTAGCCGCCCTCGCGGCCGCGCTGGCTGCGCACCAGATGCGAGTTGCGCAGCTCGCGCAGGATGCCGAGCAGGAAGTTCAGCGGGATGTCCTGGGCCAGCGCGATCTGCTCGGCCTTGACCGAGCCGCCGGTGCCCGCGGCTGCCAGCTCCGCCATGGCGCGTACGGCGTAGTCCGACTTTGCCGAGATCCGCACGAGACGAAGTGTCTCCTATCCGTGCTCCGCAGGTGCGGATTACGGCGCGAGTCGGCTCGATCAGTGCCGGCGGCGTACCGCGACGACACCCGCCACCACCACCGCGGCACCGGCCGTCGCCGCCAAGGCCGGCCCACGGCGCTCCACCACTCGTTTCGGGTTGAGCCGCTCGGTGATGGCGTCGATGGTCTCGGCGAGCTCGGCGCGGGTCTGCTCGATCTCGCGGACGATCACGTCGGGCTTGCGGGTCGGCGTCATGCCGGTGATCTTCCCCCGGGCTCCGCCGGCTACGCCAACGGCGCTACGGTCGGCACATGCCCGAGCAACCGACGAAGCTGTCCTCCGGAGACACCGCGCCCGCCTTCACCCTGCTCGATGACACCGAGACCAAGCACCGCCTCGCGGACTACAAGGGCCGCAACCTGGTCATCTACTTCTACCCCGCCGCGCTCACCCCCGGCTGCACCAAGCAGGCGTGCGACTTCCGGGACAACCTGAAGCTGCTCGACGACAGTGACTACGCCGTTGTCGGGATCTCGCCCGACAAGCCCGCGAAGCTCGCGAAGTTCCGCGAGGTCCACGACCTGACGTTCCCGCTGCTGTCCGACCCCGACAAGTCGGTGCTCGCGGCGTACGGCGCGTGGGGCGAGAAGACCATGTACGGCAAAAAGGTGACCGGCGTCATCCGGTCGACCTTCGTCGTGGACCCCAAAGGCAAGATCGCGCACGCGTTCTACAACGTGAAGGCCACCGGCCACGTCGCGAAGCTGCTGCGCGACCTCGAGGTGGGCTAGCGCCCTGCGCCGCTTCTGAGGTTGCGCGCCACAGAGCGGACGAGCGACGGATCGGTCCACAGCACCGAGGCGGCCCACCGCGCGCTGAACTCGCTGGCGAACACCGCAGCGGCCTGCCCCGGCGTCAGCGCGTCCATCCGCCGGATCACCCGGTCCCAGTCCGCGTCGCCGAAGCGGCAGATCCGCTCGTTGATCGCGTAGGACACCTTCAGGTTGCGGCCCATCTGCCGGCGCCACTGCTTCGGGTAGGACGCCATCCCGCGGGCCGAGTAGTCCCCGCCGGCCGCGACGATCGCCTTGCCCGCGGAGCGCCCGGCAATGATCGCGTACCGGATGCCCTCGCCGAGCAGCGTGGACCCTTGCCCCGCAGCGTCACCGGTCACGACGAGGCCGTCGCCGACCAGCGTCGCCGCATCCGGCGCGAGCACCGGCATGAGGCCGCTGTGCATCTCGATCGGGCTCGACGTCGCGCCCGTCGAGGCGCCGGCCAGCGGCGCGAAGTGCGTCCGTAGCCGCTCCAGCAGCGCGCGCGGCTCGGCATCGCTTTCGGGCCGCACCACGCCGACACCGAGTCGCACCCGGCCCTCGCCGCAGGGGAACGCCCATCCGTAGCCGCCGGGCGCGACGTCGTCACCGAGCCAGAAGACGACCTCGTCCTGGTCGTAGCCCGGGGCGTGGAGCTCCAACTCCATCCCGACGGCGCTGCGGTCGTTCGCCGGCCGCAGGCCCGCCTCGCGAGCGAGGAAGCCGGTGTGTCCGCTCGCGTCGACCACGACCCGAGCCGCGAGCTCGTACCTGCCGCGGAAGGGATCACGCACCGAGAGGGCGCGGCGCTGCGCCGCCATGCCCTCGACGTGGGCCTTCAGCCGGATCTCGGCGCCGGCCTCGATGGCCTGCTGGGCGAGCCACTGGTAGGTGCCGCGCACGTCGATGACGCAGCCGACCGCCCGTCGATAGGACTTCGTCGCCGACGTCGTCGGTCCGATCACCCGGATGCGGTGGACCGGGTGGTAGCACCGCTTCGGAACGCCGAGCGCCCGCAACGGCTTGACGAAGCTCCCACCGCTGGTCCGCACCGGCTCACCGATCGCGTGAGCGCGCTCGAACACCACCGTGTGCAGCCCGCCGCGCGCCGCCTCAGCGGCCGCGGCAAGGCCGGCCGGGCCGCCACCGACGACCGCCACGTCGACGTCGGGAACGGCTCCTGGGCTCACCCTTCCACTCTGTCACCTCGCCGCGGACCCGGGTCGGCCCAGCCGGACGCGAAGTGACATTCTGCGCTCATGCGTGCGCACCGCCGGTTCGCGGCGTCGACGGTCGCGGTCGTCGTCCTCGCCGGGTGCAGCGGCGGCAGCGGGGGCGCAGCCGGCGGCGCGGCGTTGACGAAGGCCCAGCTCGACACCCAGGCAAACGCGATCTGCGTCGCCGAGCAGACCGCAGGCAAGCAGGTGGCGGCGCCCGACGACATCTCCGACATCCGCCAGACCGCGGCGTACTTCGACAAGATCGACCCGATCATCCAGTCCGCCACCGACAAGCTCGCGGCACTGACCCCCGACGGCGGCGAGGCGGCGGCGTGGGAGGCGTTCCTTTCGGCCCGCAAGGCGTTCTCCCGCTCGATGCACGACATCCGGTTGAAGGCCGACGCCGGGGAGGAGTCCGCGGTGAGCGAGCTCGAGAACCTCTCGACCGACCGGCTTGCTGCCGCGGCGGCGGCGGTGGGTGCGAGCTCGTGCGGCGAGACCGGCTGAGGGCGCCCGGCCGCCCCACCGGCGACGGCGGTCGTGGGGTCGGCGGGATTTGAACCCGCACTGGCGTGCTCCTAAGGCACGTGCCTCTGCCGTTGGGCTACGACCCCGTGGTGGACCGATTGTCTCAAGTACCCCCGCTGATGGTGCCGAGTCACAATCTATGGGTCGCGTCGTGGTGACCGGCGGCGCCGGGTTTCTCGGTTCGCACCTGTGCGAGCGGCTGCTTGCCGACGGCCACGAGGTCGTCTGCCTCGACAACTTCCTCACCGGCTCGCCACGCAACGTCGAGCACCTGCTCGGGCACTCCGGCTTCCAGCTCGTCAAGGTCGACGTGACCGGCTACATCCACGTCCCGGGCCCGGTCGACACCGTGCTGCACTTCGCCTCCCCGGCCTCCCCGATCGACTACCTGCAGCTGCCGATCGAGACCCTGAAGGTCGGGTCGATCGGCACGCTTCACACGCTCGGCCTGGCGAAGGAGAAGTCCGCCCGCTATCTGATCGCGTCGACGTCGGAGACCTACGGCGACCCCAAGGTGCACCCGCAGCCGGAAAGCTACTGGGGGCACGTGAACCCGGTCGGCCCGCGCGGGGTGTACGACGAGGCCAAACGCTTCGCCGAAGCGATGACGATGGCCTACCGCCGCTACCACGAGGTCGACACCGCAATCATCCGGATCTTCAACTGCCACGGACCGCGGATGCGACCCAACGACGGCCGGGCGATCCCGACCTTCATCCGCCAGGCGCTCAAGGGCGAGCCGATCACCGTCGCGGGCGACGGCACCCAGACCCGCTCCATCCAGTACGTCGACGATCTCGTCGAGGGCGTGATCCGCATGCTCGCCTCGGGGCATCCGGGCCCGATGAACCTGGGCAACCCGCACGAGATCTCGATGATCGAGCTCGCCTGGGCGGTGCGCGACCTGTGCGTCTCCGACAGCGAGGTCGTCTTCATCCCACGCCCGGAGGACGACCCGACGATCCGCCAGCCCGACATCACCCTCGCCCGCGAGGTCCTCGGCTGGGAGCCGCGAGTCGAGCTCCACGACGGCCTGCAGCGCACGATCGCCTACTTCCGCGAGCACCCCGAGGTGTTGAAGCTCGACGCCGACTAGCTGCGGTGACCCGACGTACCGAGGACCTCGGGAAGTCGGGCCGCCAACGCCCGGAAGGCCTTGCCGCGGTGGCTGATCTCGTTCTTGCGATCGGCGGTCATCTCGGCGGTGGTCAGGGCCTCGCCGACCGGCACGAAGATCGGGTCGTAGCCGAACCCCCCGCTGCCCCGCCGCTCGCGCAGCAGCGTGCCGGTGATGCGCTCCTCGACGGTGAGCTCCACCCCGCCGGGTGAGACGGCCGCGGCGGCGCACACGAAGGCGGCACCGCGACGCCCGTCCGGGACGTCGCGCAGCTGGGCGAGGACCAGGTCGAGGTTTGCGTCGTCGTCACCGTGGCGACCGGCCCAGCGCGCCGACAGGATGCCCGGCATCCCGTTGAGCGCGTCGACGGTCAGCCCGCTGTCATCGGCGATCGCCACCAGGCCGGTCGCCCGGCAGGTCTCCCGTGCCTTGAGCAAAGCGTTGTCGGCGAACGTCGCACCGGTCTCTGCGACGTCGCCGAGCGCCGGGAAGGCGTCGAGCCCGACCAGTTCGACGTCGTAGGGCTCGAGAATGCGCCGAAGCTCGGCGACCTTGCCGGCGTTGCGGGTCGCGAGAACCACCTGCGCCGCAGTCAAGACGCGAGCGCCCGCTCCTGCATCGCGGTCAGCGTCGCGCAGCCGGCGGCACCGAGGTCGAGCAGCGCGTCGAGCTCGCCACGATCGAACGGCGCGCCCTCGGCGGTCCCCTGGACCTCGACGAAGCGCCCGTCGCCGGTGCAGACCACGTTCATGTCGGTCTCCGCCTTGACGTCCTCGTCGTAGCAGAGGTCGAGCCGCGGGGTGCCGTCGATGATCCCGACGCTCACCGCGGCGACCGACCCGACCAGCGGCTCACCGGTGAGCAGGTTCCGCTCGCGCAGCCAGGACACCGCATCGGCGAGCGCGACGTAGGCGCCGGTGATCGCGGCGGTCCGGGTGCCGCCGTCGGCTTGGAGCACGTCACAGTCGATGACGATCGTGTTCTCACCGAGCGCCCGGTAGTCGATGGCGGCGCGAAGCGAGCGGCCCACCAGCCGCGAGATCTCGTGGGTGCGCCCGCCGATCCGGCCCTTCACGGACTCACGGTCGCTGCGGGTGTGGGTGGAGCGGGGCAGCATCGCGTACTCGGCGGTGACCCAGCCCAGCCCCGATCCTTTGCGCCAGCGGGGCACCCCTTCGGTCACCGACGCGGCGCACAGGACCCGCGTCAGGCCGAACTCGACGAGCACCGAGCCTTCAGCGTGGTCGAGCCAGCGCCGGGTGATGGTGACCGGTCGCAGGGCGTCGTCGGCCCGGCCGTCAGGACGGCTGCTCACTCGTACTCCTCAGACGTCGTAGGACTGGAGGCGATGCGCGAGTACGACGTCCCCGTCGTAGCTGCGCTGCGCCTCCGCGAGGCTACGGCTGGCGTCGCCCCACGGCACGAGATGGGTGAGGACGAGCTTCTCGACGCCGGCCCTGGTCGCGTACTCCCCCGCCTGCAGCCCGGTCAGGTGCACGTCCGGCGGGTTCTGCTCGCCCTCCAGATACGACGCTTCGCACAGGAACAGGTTCGCGTCGCGGGCGAGGCCGACCAGCGCGTCCGTCTGCCCGGTGTCCGCGCTGTAGGTGAGCGTGCGGCCACCGGCGCTCACCCGCATCCCGAACGTCTCGACCGGGTGGTTCACGTGCCGGAGGTCGACCTCGAACGGGCCGACCTCGCACACGCCTTCCCGCTCGACCGGGTGGAACACGTACACCTCGTCCAACAGCTCGTCGACGTCGCGCGCGTAGGCCCCGACCACCGACTGGCGAATCGTCCGCGGGCCGTAGACGTGCAGCTTCGACGGCATCCCGTCCGGGTGGTAGCGGCGGGCGTAGGTGTAGGTGATGAGGTCCAGGTAGTGGTCACCGTGCAGGTGGCTGACGATCACCGCGTCCGGACCGAGCAGGCCGCACGCTTCCTGCAGCGCCCCGGTCGAGCCGTTGCCGATGTCGAGCAGCATCCGGAACCCGTCGTGTTCGAGCAGGTACGACGAGCATCCGGAGGCCGGGCCGGGGAACGTGCCGGCCATCCCGACGACGGTGAGCTTCACAGCGCCGCCTGCGCGGTGGCGACGTCGCGCACCTCGGGCCCCAGGAACCGCCGACCCAGCCGCTCGAACGGCTCCGGGTCACCTGTGGCCAGGAACCGGTGGCGCGGCGGGGGAAGCTCGTCGCTGCGGAACGCGTCGCGGCGGGCCAGCTCGCGGTAGACGTCCTTCGCGGTCTCCTCCGCGCTCGACACGAGCGTCACCTCGTCCCCGACGACGTAGGAGATGACGCCGGTGAGCAGCGGGTAGTGGGTACAGCCGAGCACCAGGGTGTCGCAGCCCGCGGCGACGATCGGGGCGAGGTACTCCTCGGCGATCGCGAGCAGCTCCGGCCCGTTGGTCTCACCCCGCTCGACGCGCTCGACGAACTGCGGGCACGCCGCGCTGGTCAGCTCGATGTGCGGAGCCGCCGCGAACGCGTCGTCGTAGGCCTTGCTGCCCACGGTGGCCGAGGTGCCGATGACGCCGATCTTCCCGTTGCGCGTGGCCGCAACCGCGCGTCGTACCGCCGGTTGGATGACCTCGACCACCGGGATCGAGTACCGCTCGCGGGCGTCGCGCAGACACGCGGCGCTGGCGGAGTTGCAGGCGATGACGAGCAGCTTGACGGCGTGATGCTCGACGAGGCCGTCCATCACGTCGAGGGCGAGCGCCCTCACCTCGGCGATCCGGCGCGGTCCGTACGGACTGTTCGCGGTGTCACCGACGTACACCACCGACTCCGACGGCATCTGGTCCAGCACCGCGCGCGCCACGGTGAGTCCTCCGACACCGCTGTCGAAGATCCCGAGGGGCGCATCCACCTGCGCAATGTAGCCGCAACAAATGGTTCACGTGGGTCATGTGACCTGCGTCACGGCTGGGTCACACTTGGCGGATGGAGCGCGGTGAGCTTCCCAGTCGCTCCACCGTCGGGCGGCTGCTGGGCCGTGCGCTGGCGATCGGCGTCGCCGGGTTTGCGGTGTACGGCGCTGCGACGTTCTTCGTCGCCTTCGCCGGCCGGCACGACGACTCCTCCAACCTGTTCCCCTTCGGTGGCTGGCAGGTAGATGTCGCCGCGGCCGGGGTCGCCCTGATCTCAGCCGCGCTGGTCGGCGCAGCAATCCTGGC
>DASZRO010000104.1 GCA_035550055.1 Mycobacteriales bacterium
AGGCCAGGACCTCGGTCGGGTAGCTGATGTCCACGAACCACTCCGTAAGAACAGGTGAATGAGATATACGATAACCGCGAGCCGCGACCGGGAGCATGAACGTGCAGTTTCGCTACGACCCCGAGCATGAGGAGCTCGCACAGGTCGTCCGACGCTTCCTCGACGAGGTCTCCGCCGACGCTGACGTGCGCGCCGCCATGAGCTCCGCACTCGGCTGGGACCCCGCCACCGTCAAGCGATTGGCGGTCGAGCTCGGCGTCTTCGGCGTTGCGGTCCCGGCACAGTACGGCGGCGCCGGCTACGGCCTCACCGAGCTCGGCATCGTCTTCCAGGAAGCCGGGCGGGCGTTGCTGTGCGCTCCCCTGTTGAGCGCCGCGCTCAGCTCGGCGCTCCTGCTCGACCTCGACACCAGCGTCGCGGTTGACCCGGTCGCCGACCTCCTGACTCGGATCGCGACCGGCGAAGCCATCGTCGCCCTCGCCACGCGTCAAACCTCGAACGCCCGGCAGACCGCACGGGGATGGCGACTCGACGGAACCCATACCTGGGTGCTCGACGGCCACGCCGCCGACACCTTCGTCGTCTGCGCCACGACCGAGCATGGACCCTCGCTGTTCCTCGTCGATGCGGCCGATCCCGGCACCTCCCGTGAGCAGATCGAGACGGTCGACGCCACAAGACGATTCGCCACTGTCACCTTCGCCGACGTCTCGGGCACCCCCATCGGCGAGCCCGGTAGCGCGACGGCGGTGGTCGAGCACAGTCACGACCGGGCCCGCATCCTGCTCGCCGCCGAGCAGGTCGGGATCGCCGAACGCTGTTTGGCGATGGCCACGGACTACGCAAAGACCCGCGAGCAGTTCGGTCGACCGATCGGGCAGTTCCAGGCCGTCAAGCACAAGCTCGCCTCAGTGGTGCTCGAGGTCGAGGCAGCGGTCTCAGCCGTGATGTACGCCGCCTGGATCGCCGACCACGATGCCCGGCTCGTGGCGGAGGTGGCACCGATCGCGGCATACCAGTCCGGCGAAGCGGCGGCACTCGCCACATCCGAGAACATCCAGGTCCATGGCGGGATCGGCGCGACCTGGGAGCACCCCGCTCACCTCTACCTCCGTCGCGCGACCGTGAGTCGCCAGCTCTTCGGCGACCCGCAGGCCCACCTCGAAGGCCTGGCGCAGCTCATCGACGCGCGGGCCTGACGTGGCAGGAAGCGTCGAGGGCCGCTACGCCGGCGACCTGTCGGAGTACCGAGTCGCGCTGCGCACGTTCCTCGGCTCCTCGGATCTCGACGCGTGGCGAGGCTGCTACATCGAAGACGTCGCAGAGGAGATGAAGTTCGTCTCCGGCATGGTGCAGGTTATCTACGACGCGGACTTCGGAAGGTACGGCTTCCCGGTCGCCGTCGGTGGGCTCGGCGGAGATGTCCGGCACTGGGCAGTGATGTACGACGAGCTGGTAGCTGCAGGCCTTCCATTGACCGGTCAACACAGCCTGATCACCACCCTCGCCCAGCCGATCGCCCGCTACGCACCCAAGATCGCCGCGAGGTATCTGCCGGCCTTCGCGCGTGGTGACGAGTGGTGGGGACAGGGGTTCTCCGAGCCCGAGGCGGGCAGCGATCTCGCGTCGCTGCGCTGCCGGGCAGTGCTGGACGGCGACCACTACGTAGTGTCCGGGCAGAAGCTGTGGACCAGCCACGGCGCGACCGCCTCGCACACCGTCCTGCTCTGTCGAACCGGGACGGCCGAGAGCCGCCACCGAGGTCTCTCGATGCTGTTCTTGGACAACGACATGCCAGGCGTGGAGATTCGCCCGATCTACCTCGCGAGCGGCCGGGCCGAGCTGGCCGAGTGCTTCTTCGACGAGGTGAGGGTGCCCGTCGACCGACTGATCGGCGAGGCCGGCCAGGGCTGGGAGATCGCGATGTACCTCTTGCAGTTCGAACGTGCGGTCTACGCCTGGCAGCGCGCGGCCGTCCTGCTCGAGCGGCTCGGCACGCTCGCCGTCGCGGTGCGTTCCGGCGAGCTCGCACGCCGGCAGCTCGGCACGGCCTACCTCGACCTGATCGGCCTGCGCGCCCGAAGCGTCGAGACGGTCCGCCGCCTCGCTGCCGGCGAGACCGTCGGACCCGAGGCCAGCGCGGACAAGCTCCTCCTCGGCGCAGCGGAGCAAAGCGTCTACGACGCCGCACGGAGCCTGCTCGGCGAGCGGTTCGCCTTCAGCACCGACCCGGCCATGCGTCGGTGGGGACAGGAGTGGTGGTTCAGCCGCACGACGACGATCTACGGCGGAGCCGCGGAGGTCCAGCGCGGCATCATCGCCGACCGAGTGCTCAACCTCCCCAAGGGCTGACGGACATGGATGCAGAACAGCTCGCGTTGCTGTCCGCCTCGCTCGACGAGATGTTCGCCGATGCGGTGGGCGACGTGTCGAGGGTCCTCGCGGAGCTCGGCTGGGAGGACGTGGTCGCGGAAGACGAGGCGGTCGCAACCCGACTGCTGTTCGCGGCCCACGCCCGCGCCCGCGCCCGGACCACGATCCTCGACCGCCTCGTCCTCGACGCGCTTCGTGATGACGTCCCGGCGCTCGCCTCGTCGGTGCTCTGGCCCTCGGGGACGGCCGACGGCGAGATCCACGGCGTCCTGACTCACCTGCCCGCCGACGACGACATCGTGGTCGCACCGGTGGCCGGCGCAACGGCGACATCGCTCGCCGTGGTCCGCGGGGCTGACCTCGCCACAGTGCCGCTGCGGACCTTCGACCCAGCCCTCCACTGGTTCGAGGCGACGGTCGCGACCCCGGCCGGCCTCGTCGCGACGACCAGATGGGATAGCGCGGTCGCCGCCGCCCGCCGCGCCCTGGCCGCCGAGCTAATCGCGTTGTCGCACGAGGTGCTCCGGCTGGCGGTCGAGCACACCAGCACGCGGACCCAGTTCGGCGCACCGATCGCGGCATTCCAGGCCGTGCGCCATCGACTCGCCGACGGCCGGGTCGCGATCACGGCGGCCGAGGGACTGCTCGACGCCGCGTTCGACGACGGAGGCCTACTGGCTGCGCGGCTCGCGAAGGCGCAGGCCGGTCGGGCGCACCAGCTGGTGAGCGGCCACGCCGTCCAGGTATGTGGCGCGATAGGTGCCACACTCGAGCACCCGCTGCACACCTTCATCGACCGCGGCGTCGTCCTCGACTCGTTGCTGGGCCGATGGGACGACATCGTCGACGAGCTCGGGGACCTGGTCCTGGCCACGACAACGGCGATGCCACGGCTGGTCGAGGTCTAATGAACGCGTGACCGCAAACGCTGGCCAGGCGCCTGCGGGACGCACCCGCCGCGCGCGGGGATCGCTGTCGCGCGAGGAGATCCTGTCCGCGGCGCGCGAGATCGTCGAGCGCGATGGGCTGCGGCAGCTGTCGATGCCGACGCTTGCCAAGCACCTGAAGTCGGGGGTTGCCAGCATCTACTGGTACTTCAGGAACAAAGAAGATCTCGTCGACGCGCTCGCTGGTCTCGTGCTGCACGACATCCACCAGCAGCTGCCTCCCGCCGGAGACGGTCCCTGGGACGAGGAGCTCATCGCCTACTTCGCGGCGTTCCGCGAGCTGTTGCTGTCCCTCCCGGCGTACCGGGAGATCGTCGCCTACGCACCAGGTTCGATCGCGCACTCACGACTGACCCGCGCCGCCCAGCGTCGCCTCGACGAAGGGTTGCACCTGCTCACCCTCGCGGGCCTGTCGCATCAGGCTGCCACCGACGCGTTCGCCGCGTGCCTGAACTTCACCCGCGGGTTCGTAACCATGGAGCAAGGCGTCATCGTCAGCGACGCGGCCCGAGCCACGACGGAGGCAGCCGGCAGTACCGACTCGCTTACCGATCGCGACCGCGACGTCGCGTACCTCAACGCGCTAGGCGAACAGCAGTTCATGTACGGGCTCGGCCTGATGGTCCGCGGGATCAGCGCCGAAGCGCTGAGCCCGCCGTGATCAACGGGTAGAGCTCGTCGGCTCCCCGCTCGATCACGGCGCTTCCGAGCCGCCACGCCCATCCGGCGTCTTCGTACTCCCGGGTCCACGACCACAGCCGGCGGGTCAGGTGGTGAAGGACGTACTCCTGCGTCATGCCCATGGCGCCATGCGCCTGATGCGCCGCCCGGGTAGCGATCCGCGCCGCCTCGCCACACAAGGTCTTCGCAGCCCAAACCTCAAGTGGCGCGGAGCCGCGCGCGTACTCCCGCGAGGCGACATCGGCAGCCATCGACGCGATCGCCGCCTGCTCCGCGATGTGCACGAGATGCGCCTGCACCGCCTGGAACCGAGCGATCGGCCTGCCGAACTGCCGCCGTTCGTCGGTGTAGCGGACAGTGAGGTCCAGGACCCGCTCGATCGCGCCGGCCATGAGACACACCCTCGTCAGTGCACCTCGCAGCCGCAACGACTCGATGTCCACGCCGGGGCCGGCGGCAGCCCACACCGCCGGTGTGACGTGGTCGCACACAATCGAGCCGCGCGGCTCGCCGGCGAGGTTGGTCGCCGCCGTGATCGTCAGCTCGTCGCGGTCGAGCTGCACCACGACGCCGTCGACGAGGGCGACAACGTGAGAGCAGCGCTGCGCCCACGGGACTCCCCTGAGCGTGCCGCTGACCGTGGAGCCGTCCCACGATAGATCGTCGCCGTCGCGCGGCGCGACCGCCGTCAGCGGCGTAGCAGGCATCGACAGCCCGGAGCTCGACAGCAGCCAGCCGGCGAGCAGACCGGTCTCGGCAAGCGGAAGCGGGAGCGCGTGCCACCCGGCGACCCGCAGGACTCCGAGCGCGTCCGCGACCGAGCCGCCCTGGCCACCACGGTCCTCCGGCACGGAGATCCCCGGCAGCCCCATCTCGCTGAGCGCCGCCCACACGGACTGCGACCAGCCGTCGCGCTCCGCATCAGCGAGCGCGCCAGGCGTGACCACCTGACTGAATAGCTCATCCGCCGCCTGGTCGAGCAGGTCGTCGCTCACCGGGCGAGGCCCTTCGCCGCGACGGACAGGAGGATCTCCGTCGTACCCCCCCGGATGGTGTTCGACGGCGCAGTGAGGATCGCCTCGCACAGAACCTGCTCGAACAGCGACTGCGACTCCGGTGTGGGCTCGATGTCGATGAGCTCCTGCAGCCCGAGGAGCAGGTCCTGCTCGAAGCGGGTGCCGATCTCCTTCACCAACGCCGCCTCTTGCACCGGCGAGCCACCGTTGTCGATCGCTCGA
>DASZRO010000105.1 GCA_035550055.1 Mycobacteriales bacterium
CCTCGATCGTCGAGCCGTTGAGCTATCTGGTCGCGGCGGGCCGGCTCTCGGATTGGGAGCGCCAGGTCGAGCCGATCACCCGGTTCGTGGCGGGCGGTCTCATCCCGCGAGGCGAGGCCGGCCGGCAGGCTGCGCGGGGCCGACGGCGAAGATGACCGTCATGAGGCTTCGTCGATCTGTGTCCGTCGCGACGGCCGCGCTGCTGGTGTCGGCGTTCGCACCGGTCGCGGCATGGGGGAGCGGCACGGGCGGCGAGCCGAAGTACCGCGCGACGTCGTTCAACCTGGCCGTGGAGACCGAGGACTACTCCAACGTCCTTGAGCGGCAGAGCCTGTACCTCCAGCCGGGCTACCAGCTCCAGCTGCGGGAGATCGGCCTGCGAAACGGGCTCGCCGCTACCAACATCGAGCTGCACGACCCGCAGCGCGAGTTCGTGTCCGACCTGTGCTGGCACGGCAACGACGCGTGTGCAGGTGACACCCGGCTCTACGACTGGCAGACCAGCGGCTACGGAATCGTGACGCCGTTCGTCTTCACCGCCCGCAACGGCGCGCAGCTGTCGGGCCACGTGTGGGCGACCCGCAGCGGGCCGGCGAAGCGGCCGGGCATCGTCATCACCGACGGCTCGGTGCAGGCCGACGAGCAGCTCTACTGGTACGCCGCGCAGGCGCTGGCCAAGGACGGCTACGTCGTCATGACCTTCGACCCGCAGGGCCAGGGTCAGTCCGACACCGCCGGGCAGGGCAAGGACATCCTCGAGGGCGTCCCGGCGCAGACCGACGGCAGACCGTTCTACGACGGCACCGAGGACGCGCTCGACTTCTTCCTGTCCACGCCGCAGCACCCGTACGAGCCCGTGCCGTCGTGCAACAGCGGCACCAGCCACGCGGCGTACCAGAACGAGCGCGTCAAGGCCGGCTTCGATGCCGCGTACAACCCGTTCTGGGCCATCCTCGACCGCAACGAGATCGGCCTCGCCGGCCACTCGTACGGCGCCGGCGCGGTCTCCTACATCGGGCAGTGGGACAAACGGGTCAAGGCGATCGTCGCCTGGGACAACCTTGGCGCCCCCGCGCCGGCCGGCCGCGAGAAGGGCTGCGTGGACCAGGCGGACCGCCGGGCGGTGCCGATCCGGGTGCCGGCGCTGGGCATGTCCGCCGACTACTTCCTGCCGCCGACGCCGCACACCGAGCTGCCGGCGTACGACTCCAAGGACACCGAGTCGCTGAGCTACTCCAAGCACCACGTCGACACCGGCGAGATCGTCGTGCGCGGCGGGAGCCACCTGGACTTCTCGTTCATCCCGAACCCGGCATTCGGCGCCTCGCTGTACGGGCCTGACATGATCGCCTGGTACACCGACGCCTGGTTCGACTACTACGTCAAGGGTGAGAAGTCGGCGTACTCACGGCTGGTCACGACCCGTTGGCAGCACGATCCGGTCGAGGCCGCCATCGACGCCTTCCACGACCCGAACATGTTCAGCTTCTACTACCGCTCGCGGCTGGACATCGCCAAGCCCGACGGCGGCCGCTTCGACTGCGAGGAGCTGCGTCGCGGCTGCCCGGGGATGACCAGCCATGACGGCTACAAAGGCGTCTGGTCGTATGTGAAGGTCGACACGACCAAGGACGGGCCGGCGACCCACCGGGTCCCGAAGGGTCAGGGGCTGTACTTGCCCGACGCCGGCTGAGCGCCGCCGAGCATCCGCATCGCGAGGTCTGAGATGGCGTCGGCGTGGTGCGCGAGCTCGCCGCCTCGGCCGGCCAGCACCTCGGTCATCGCGAACCGGTTGATGCCTCCCGCGAACATCGCGAGCACGAGATCCGACGTCGGGTCGGTCCGACCTTCCTCGCGGCAGGCCA
>DASZRO010000106.1 GCA_035550055.1 Mycobacteriales bacterium
CCCAGGTCGTAGACCGCGGCGTGCAGCCGGCCGGGGCTGAAGATGTCGTCGAGGAACATCGCGCGCATCTCGGGTCGGTTCAGCACCCGCCGATCGCCCGCCGGTGACAGCCAGCCGTAGGCGATGATCGCCGGCGTACCCAGCGGGCGGAGTACGCCGACGAGGCTCGTCAGCGTGACGGCGAGCGGCTCCCGCAGATGGACGAGCAGCGGCTGAAGCTGTGCCGTCAGCTTCACCGGTCCGCCGTCTGCCGCCTCGGGCCCGACCGACGGCGCGACGCCGCCGAGCACCGCCGCCGCTGCCACCCGAGGCGCGAGCGCGTACGCCGAGGCCAAAACATACGGACCGCCGCCGGAGAGCCCCACCATCGCGAACTCGTCGATGCCCAGCAGATCCACGACGACCTCGAGGTCGGTCGCGAACTCGAGCACGGTGTCGTACTGGTACGGCGTGGAGTGACCGCATCCCGGCCGGTCGATGGCGATCAGCCGGAGGTTCGTCTCCTTGGCGGCGACCCGGGCCTCCTGCGGGATCTGGCGGCGTCCGCCGGGCGTGCCGTGCAGCCAGATCACCGGACGGCCGCCCGGGTTGCCGTACTCGGCGAAGGACATCTTGCGCCCGTCGGGCAACCATGCGTTGCCCTCCAGGCGAGGTGACGTCAGCATCTGCCCGCCCCACTCGTCGGCGCCAGGTTCATCGGCTCGACGTTCATCGCTGCTCGTGGGCGGCGTGGACCCAGCGGACGAAGCGTTCGACCGCGCGGATCACGTGCGCGCCACGGATCGAGTGGAAGACGTCGAAGCCGTGCTGCGTGCCGGGCAGCTCGGCGTAGACCACCGGCTCCTTGCTGACCTCCCGCAGCCGACGGACCAGTTCGCGTGCCTCGGCGACCGGCACCAGTGAGTCGTGCGCGCCGTGCACCACGAAGAACGGCGGCGCGTCGGCACTTACCTGCAGCAGCGCGGTGGCGCTGTTGTAGCGCTCGACGTCTCGGCCGCCGAACATCGCGCGCCTGAGGAACCAGTCCAGCCGCTGCTTGCCGGCCCTGGTGTCGAGCGTGTTGGCGATGTCGTACACCCCGTAGAACGGCACGCACGCCTGCAGCGAGGTGTCGGCGGCTTCGAAGCCGGGCTGGAACGCCGGATCGTTGGCGGTCAGTCCGAGCATCGCCGCGAGATGGCCGCCGGCCGATCCGCCGGTCACCGTGAGGAACGACGGGTCACCGCCGTATTGCGCGATGTTGGCGCGGGTCCAGGCGACGGCGCGCTTCAGCGCAACGAGGTGGTCAGGCCATTTCGCCTTCGGCGAGAGCGGGTAGTTGGGCGCGACACACACGAAGTCGCGTGCCGCGAGGTGGTTCATCAGCGGAATGCCCTGTTGGTTCTTCTGGCTGAGGATCCACGCGCCGCCGTGCACCTGGATGACGACCGGCAGGTTGCGACCGCCGGCGCGCGGAACGTAGACGTCGAGCTTGTGCCGGAACTGGCCGTCGCCGACGTAGTCGATGTCGGTGATGCGGCGCACCCGGGGCTCTTTGATGTCCCATGGCCGCAGCACCGTCTTCCACGGCGTGACGAGGTCCGATTCGGTCGGCGGCGCATCGAGGCGCGTGAGGTAGTCGCCGCCGAGCGTCTCGCGGAGTGCGTCCTCCACGACGCCGCGTGACCGCATCGCTTGCCGGATCATGACGGCCAGGCCGGCGGCGGAGGCCGCGTTGAGGCCGAGCGCGACGCGGTCGCTGTGCGTGAGTCGACCGCGGCGGCCGGCGACGTACGCCGCGCTTCCCACCGCAGTGACCGCGAGGTTCTGCGGCGCGAGCTCGCTGGTCAGCCAGCCGCCGAAGAAGCTCGGGATCGCGAGCGGGTTGGCTCCGACCGCGGGGCGTAGCGCATTGGCGGTCAACGCTGCGCCGAGTGCAGACGCGCGCAGGAACCGTCGGGGCATCCGTTCATTCTCGCAGCCCCCCGCCGCGACGCCCCGCTCCCCCGCGGTGTATCTCTGAGAGCCGCAGACCGCGCGTCGTGGTCGCGTGTCGCCGACATCACTCGAAGGGCTCACGATGGCTGAACGATGGACGCCGGACCGCACCGATCGCAGGTGCTATCCGGGCCCTGGGCTCGACCTGCCCGTGTTGTTCGGCGATCTCGACACGAACATGCACGTGAACAACGTCATGATGGGCCGGTTCTTCGAGGAGAGCCGCGTCGACACCCATTTCCGCGCCGGCGTACCGCACCTCCTGCACGCACTCGGCATGCACAACCTCATTGCCCGCGTCGCGATCGACTACGTGCGAGAGGCGCGTTACCGCAAGCCGCTGCACGTCCGGCTGCGCGTCGCCTCGATCGGGACGACGTCAGCCACCTACGAACAGGCCGCCTGGCAAGACGAAGAATGCGTCGCGCTCGCTGAGGTCGTCGCGGTCTGCCGATCCGCGGACGGCGCCGCCGCCTGGCCCGACGAGGCGCGCGCCGCACTGGAGCGGCTCGCGGACCCGACCCGCAGGCACCACGCGGCCGAGGCGGAGACGCCCGGTCCTCCGCCTGTTCCGAAGTAGCACACAACCCGGCTCCGGGAAGGGGACAAAAGGGGCGGAGCGGGAAAATCGATACGGGTTGTGTGCTACTTCGGGGAGGGCTTGCCCTTTTCGCTGCGCCGTAGGCTCGCGCTACGTGGAGGACTCGCCGCAGCGGGAGCCGAACTGGGATCGGGGCCGGTGACCGAGCCCATCGTCGAGACCGACAGCGGCGCGTTGCGTGGCAGCCGCGCCGGCGACGTCGCGACCTTCGCGGGTGTTCCCTTCGCGCAGCCACCCGTCGGCGAACTGCGGTTTGCCCCGCCGCAGCCGGTCGATGCCTGGCCCGGCATCAAGGAGGCGACCGAGTTCGCGCCGGACGCACCGCACGGCGGTGCACGCCGACAATCGGATGAGCCGCAGCCCACGCCGAGCGGGGCCTTGGCCGGGTTCGCGGCATTGGCCGGAGGCGGACGGCCGTGGTCGGAAGACTGCCTCTATCTCAACGTGTGGGCGCCCGTCGGCGCGGACCGCGCGCCGGTCATCGTCTGGCTGTACGGCGGAGGGTTCGAGGGAGGCTCCGCAAGCCCGCCGATCAGCAACGGCGCCGCACTGGCGAAAGCGACCGGCTGCGTCGTCGTCGCACCGACGTACCGCGTCGGCGCACTCGGGTTCGCCCACCTCGCCGACCTCGGCGGCGCGGAGTGGTCGGGGTCGACGAACCTCGGTCTGCAGGACCAGGTCGCGGCACTGCGGTGGTGCCGCCGCAACGTCGCGGCGTTCGGCGGCAACCCGGCCAACGTCACCGTCGCCGGCGTGTCGGCCGGTGCGTTCTGCATCGGCGCCATGCTCGCCACGCCCTCAGCATCCGGGCTGTTCAAGCGGGCGATCCTGAGCAGCGGCAGCACGCAGCGCATCTTCCCGGCGGCGACCGCGACCCGCATCGCGCAAGGCCTGCTCGAGGCGCTTCGTGTCGATGACCTCGACGACCTGCGGCAAGTCGAGGCGCAACAGATCCTCGACGTACAGCTGTCCGTCATCGACTCCGACATCGGCTTGCGCAACCTCCCCGGCGGCCGGTCATGGGGCGTCGTGCTCGACGGGACCGTGCTGCCCGAGCACCCGCACGACGCGCTGGCACGCGGGGCGGCTCGCGACGTCGCCCTGCTGGTCAGCGCGAACCGTGACGAGATGCGGCTGTTCCAGGCGACGCAACCCGACACCTTCCCGCCCACCGACGAGGCGGCGCTGCTCGCAGAGATCGAACGTGCCGGCTTCGCCGAGACACGCGCCATGTACGACGCCTACCGCGAGCGGCTGTCGGCGACGGGCGTACCCACCGGCCTTACCGAGGTGCGCGCGGCGTTCCTCACCGACCAGATCTACCGGGAGCCGGCGACCCGAATGGCGCAGACCCAGGTCGCGGCGGGCGGGCGCGCGTGGAGCGCGCTGTTCTCCGATGCTCCGCTGGGCCCAGCGGTCGGGGCGTGTCACGGCGCCGACGTGCTCTACCTGTTCGACCTGATCGCGATGATGGGCGTCGCCGACCCGCAGCGGCTCGCGGTCCGCGACGAGCTGCACGCCGCCTGGCGAAGCTTCGCCGCAACGGGCGACCCGGGCTGGCCGACCCACCAACCCGGCGCAACGCGACAGTTCGGCGGCGAGGCCAAGTTCGTGATCGAGCCCCCCGACGACCGGGTCGCTGAGTTGCGTCGCACCCCGACGACGGCGACCTGACCGCAGGATCAGTCGATCGGGTGCAGGCCGCCGAAGTACTTCATGCACGTGCACGAGGAGTCGAAGCGAAAGTCACGGACCTCGCCGGGCAGCCCATGGTTGCTAGCCGACAGCTCGGAGCTGTACGTCGAGGCCGGGGCAAAGCGCGCCCCGACCTTCGCCATCCCGGCGGCGAGATCCGCGGCAGTGAAGCCGCCGCCCGCCTGCGCTGCCGCGACGAACAGCCGGATCGCGTCGCACACGCCGCGGAAGTTCTCGACCTGAAGCCCAGTGGTGTCGCGAATCCCCGCGGCCTTGGCATAGGCGTCACACTGCCGAGCCTGCGCACTGGGCGCCGGGACAGGTGAGGCGTCGGTCGGGGTCCAGCTGATCCCGACCTCGCCGACAAGTTCCTTGTGGGGCAGGTCGGCCACCTGTTGGTTAGGCAGCGAGAACGACGTGACTCCCGACCGCGGGAAGTAGTGCTGCTGACTTGCCGCGTCGTAGAAGAACAGCTCCTCGAGGGCGATCGGCGGGATGTTGAGCACGTGCGTCACGCCGGCCGCCGCGAACTGGAGCACCGCCGAGCCCATCTCGGTGGTGTAACCGTCGAGTGAATCCTTGTAGGAGAAGGCCTTCGCGACGTCGTACCCGGCGCTTCGGACATCGCTGGCGAGGCGTTCCGCCAGCTCGGAGCCGGCCGGCGTGTCGGGCTCGAGGATCCCGACCTTCACCGTCGTGCCGCCCGACGTCGATCCGGTGTGCGCGTTCCACTTGTCGAAGAAGCCGTCGGCCGACAGTCGCTGCACCATCGTGTGGGCGATCACGTCGACGTTCGGCTCGGCCAACGTGTAGAGATACGGGCCCCACTGCTGATACTCCGCGGCCCCGATCAGCGGGGAACCGGCCTCGATGTCGGGGATGCCGGTCGGCTTCAGACACACCGGCAACGGGACGGCTGGCAAGAAGTTGATCGCCTCGCTCACCCGATGGTCCTGGCTGAAGTACTCACAGTCGCTCTGCGCGGCCGAGGTCGCGTTGGCTTCGATGGACAGAGTGGACGTGTTGTGAAAGACCGCGACGATCTTGCGGCCGAGGACCCCGCCCGCCTTGTTGAACGCCGCGAGCAGGGCCGCAACGTCGTCGTTGAGGTTGCCCGGGCTGAAGTCGATGCCGACGCCGGGCAGCGTCCCGGGTGCGTCGTTCTCGGTCGGGATGCCGAGGTACACGTCATCCTTGTCCCAGCCCGGCCCGGTCGCCGGGATCGCCGCGGGGTCGGACGGCGGGCGGCCGGCGTCCCGGGGAGGGCCAGCGCTCGCGCCGGCGGCAGTGCTCGCGGTCGCGGTCGGTGGGACGCGACGTCCGGTGTTTCCGGCCGGCGCACCGCCCGACGTCGGGCGCAGCGGCCTCGCGGCCGGGCCGGTCGGGTCCGAGGGCGCCGTCACCGCGGGTCCCGAGCCGGGCGCCGACAGCTGCCCGGCTTCGGACGTGGCGGCCGGCCGATCGCCGACCTGCAGCGTCGTTCCGCAGGCACCAAGGACACAGACGAGCACTGCCCCGACCGCCGGCATGCCGCCACGACGAACCGTCCTGTACATCAACGCCTCCTCGGGTTCGACGCTGACGGGTGAGCGGCTCGCCCGAGCACGTTCCTGATCGCTCGCTCGAACTGCGGCAGGGTCGCGGCCGCCTGATCGTGCGGTGGCGCGCCGCTGAGCTCAGCGAGCACCGCGTTGGCGCGCGCCGTCGCCGGGAACTTCGCCGCGTCGGGCAGCCGGGCGTCCGCCTGCGCGTGCTTGATGGCGGTCGAGGCGCCGGCAAAGATGGCGCCGAAGAGCACGATGACGAACTCGTACGCCGCCTGCACCGCGGCGACCGGATCGACGGCCATCGACTCGAAACAGGTCAGCACCGCCTCCATCACCGCGGCCAGTGGGTCGCTGCCCTCGGCGAACAGCAGCGGCGTGGCGCGAGGATGCCTGAGCCACCCGGCGCGGATCCGAAGCGCGAAGTCGAGCAGGCTCGCTTCGGGCGCAAGGTCGGGCGACGGCGTACCTCCGGCCTCGTCGATGATCCGGACGGCGACCAGCCCGAGGAGCTCGTCGAGATGGGTGAAGCGGCGGTAGAGGTTCGCCGGATAGCTGTCGAGCGCCACCGCCAAGCGACGCATCGACAGGCCTTCGAAACCGTGGTCGTCGATGATCGCGAGCGCCACGGTCACGATGCGGTCGAGCGATGGGGTCGCCGCGCCGTAGACCCGCGCCGCCGGCCGCGCGCTCATCGGAGCTCTCGAATGCTCACAGTGTGAGCATTATGACGCCTGACCGGCTATGCGCTCCAAACCTCGGGGTGGCGATCGGCCCAACCGATTGCCTGCTCGAGCTGCGCGGCCAATGAGATCAGCCGCTCGTCCGCGGCGGCGGGACCGGACAGCTGCACGCCGATGGGCAGGCCGGTCGAGGTCGCGTGCACCGGCAGGCTCACCGCCGGCGTCCCAGAGATGTTGGCCATCGGAGTGAAAGCACTCCACCGGCCCATCGCCTGGAAGGACTCCTCGCCGTCGTCGAGGCGCAGTTCCGACGTCGGCTGCGGCGGCGCGGTCGTCGTCGGGGAGAGCACGACGTCGTAGTCCGCGAGCAGGCTGCGATAGCGCACCGCTGCGTTGTAGAGCGTGGTCTGGGCCTGCGAGAGGTCGACCGCGGAGTACGGGCCGAGCTGGGCGAGCCACCGGGTGTACGGCATCAGCTTGTCGTGCAGCTCGGCCGGGATGACCGTGGCGAGCAGGACCGCCATGCTGGTCGCGAGGATCACCTTCGCCGCCGGGCGCACCTCGTCGGCAGCCGGTAGTGCCGCGAGATCCAAGGGCACGAGCTGATGTCCGAGATTCTCGAGCACCCCTGCGGTACGCCGCACCGCGTCGAGGCAGTCCGGCGCGACCTCGATGTCAGCGCTGGGCGCTTCCAGCACACCGATGCGAAGCGCGCCCGGCTCCCGCCCGACCGCTCGACGGAACCCGTCCGACGTCGCGGCGGCGTGCCACAGGTCGACGCCGACCGCCGGACCGACGGCGTCGAGGAACAGGGCGGTGTCGGCGACGGTCCTGGTCAACGCCCCCTCGGTGGCGAGCGCGAGCCAGCCGATGCCGGAGCCTGCGCTGCGCCCGCGCGTCACCTTGAACCCGACCAGCCCGCAGTTCGCCGCGGGCGTCCGCAGCGACCCGAGCCCGTCACTGCCGTGGCCTACCCCGACGAGACCGGCCGCGACGGCTGCTGCCGCTCCGCCGCTCGAGCCGCTCGCCGACAACCCTTCGCCGTACGGCGTCTCGGTGTCACCGATGAGTGCCGTGTCGGTGTAGCAGACCGGGCCGAACTCCGGTGTGTTCGTCTTGCCGACGAACACCGGGCCGGCCGCACGCAACGCCGCGACCACCGGGCCGTCCGCGGGTGTCACCAGGTCGGCGAGTGCCGCGCTGCCGAACGTCGTACGCATGTCCGCCGCCGGATAAAGGTCCTTCAGCGCCACCGGGACGCCGTGCAGCAGGCCGGCTGCAGCCCCAGCCGCCCGCTCCTTGTCACGAGCTCGGGCGGCCTCCAGCGCCTCGTCGGCCACGACCGTGATGAAGCAGCGCAGCCGGCCGTCGAGCCGATCGATGCGATCGAGATAGTGCGAGGTGAGCTCGAATGACGAGGTCTCGCCTGAGGCCAGCGCCGCGACCTGCTCGGTGATCGTCAGGTCGTGCAGCTCGCTCACGATGCCGTGACCTCGACACCCCACGCGCCGGACGTCGCTGCCACGGCGGTCTGGCGCACGACCGCGGCGACCAGCTCCGGCTGATCCAGTGGCACGAGGTGCCCGCTGCGCGTCGCCAACACCTGGCGGCCGAGCGGGACCGCCGCCGCCTGCTGCGCGTGCAGCTTGCCGATGGTGTCGCGCGCCTTCTCCTCCGCCGCGGTCCGCGCCGGCGCGGCGGCAGTGATCACGGTGAGCGGGACCGGCGGCAGCGGATGTTGCGCGGTGGTCGCCGCGACCTCCGCGAGCGCGGCCGGCAAGCCGACGAGCTCTGCCGCCACCGCTCGCAAGCCGTGCACGGTGCACAGCGTAAGCCGGGTCGAGGTGGCCAGCAGAGTCCCGTCCGCGATCGGCTGACGAGCTTGCGCGGCGACGACCTTCGCGTACGCCCGTCCGACCACCCGCGCGGTGCCGAACCGCGCTGTCGCGACCACCGCACGGACCGCACGTGCGAACCGGTCGGAGGACCTGCGGGCCGCGTCGTCGTCGAGCATCGCCTCGTGGGAGGGGTCCACCAGCACCAGGCCGGCGACGTGATCAGGGAACAGCGAAGCGACCAGCCGGACGGTGAGGCCGCCCATCGAGTGACCGACGAGGATCCAGGGTGCGGGTACGTCGAGCTCGGTGAGCAGCCGCTCGATGCGGTTCGCGGCCGCGACCGGGGTGTGGCGACCACCCGGCGGCGACCAGGCGAAGCCCGGCCGGTCGTAACGGACGACGGTGAAGTCAGCGGCGAGGTCGGCGGACACCGCGGCCCACTCGATGCTCGAGCCGCCCAGCCCGGAGTCGATCAGCACGGTGGGACCGCTGCCCTCGACCACGACGTGGACGAGCTCGTCGCCGACCTGGACCAGCCGGCCGGGTGGCGCGAAACGGCGCCGGTCTCGCGCTTCGAGCCACCGCTGTAACAGCGCCGCGCCGACCAAGCAGACCGCGACCGCCGCCACGACGGTGAGGGCGATCGTCACGCCATGCCGCCCAGCACGCACTGGTCGAGCGCGGCGAGGACGAGCCGCTCGGTGATCACCTCTGGACCGAGCATGGCGCGCGTGCACAGCATCGACCAGCACAGGTCCGTGATCACCTCGACAAGGTCGATCGCGGGGAGCGGGAGCACCTCGCCCGAGCGCGCGGCGATCGCCTCCAACACCTTCGCCTGCTCCCGGTGCTCGCGCTGGCGCTGAGGCAGCCGGCGTTGCCGCGTCTCCGGGTCGCGGATCGCGGCGAGCACGAACTCCAGCGACAGCACGGTCAGTTCCGGCTGGGTGTCAGACTGCTCGACGATGCGACGGCCGAGATCGGCGACGCATTCCCGCACCGTCGGCGCGTCCGGGTCGAAGACGGTCCCCTCGCTGCCCGTGTCCTCGAGAAGGGTCACCATCAACTCGGCCTTGCTGGCGAAGTTGGAGTAAATGGCCCCCACGGTCACTCCGGCGGCACTCGCGATCTCGGCGTGCGTGGCGCCCAGGATCCCTCGCTCCGCCACCACTTTGCGGGCAGCGTCGAGCAGGGCACGCCTGGTCTGCTGCTGACGCTCCTTGCGGGTCGGCGGGCGCGCGATCGCCTCGTCATCCCCGGTTGACATACTCGCCAGTATCTGGATACTGCCCGATATGTCAATGGTCCCGCGGATGGGCCGCGGCCACGTCCGTGCGGTGTGCGCCGCAACCGTGGTCGGGATGGTCGCGATCGCGGGCTGTGGCACCACGATCCCCTCCCGGGAGTGGCCCGGCGCGCTCGCCCAGACCCAGAGCTCGGACCCCGACCTCGGATTGACCGTGCCGACACTGCCTGCGGGCGGTTCATCCAATGCCGGGGCCACGGCACCGCCCGGCACACCGCAGCCGAACGACACGGCGCCCGCCACCGCCGGCGCGCCGTCCGGCACTGGGCCGCGCCCAAGCAACCCCGCGGGCTCGCCGAGCGTTGCGCCCGGCACCCCGCGCGGCACCCGCTCCCACGCGCCGATCGAGGTCGGCACGTACTCACTCGACGGCGGCAACGGCGCGCTGTCCAGCCTGGGACTCAGTGGCCTGGTGATCCCCGACAACCGGCCGGTGTTCGACGCGTTCGTCCGCTACACCAACGCTCATGGCGGCCTGGGCGGCCGCAAGATCGTGCCGGTGTACTTCACCTATCACGAAGGCGCGAACCCGCAGACCCAGGACGCGGCAGCATGCTCGGCGTTCACCCAGGACCACCATGTCGCCTTCGTCATCGGCGGGGAGAATGCGGGCGCCGGCGAGCTGTTGCCGTGTCTGGCCAGCCACGGCGTGCCGCTGATCGGATCCGGTGGTGGCGGGGACGCCAGCTACTTCGCGCGCTATCGCAACTACGACTACGAGCCCGACCAGATGAACTTCACCACCGGTCTGGAAGCGCTGGTCGCGAACCTGAAGTCCCGTGGCTACCTCAACGGCGTCAAGAAGGTCGGCGTCATCCAGTACCCGGGCCAGGTCTACACGAACGCCGTCGACAACGGCCTTGCACCGGCGCTGAAGTCCGTCGGCCTGGAGATCAACGCCCGCTACACGACCGGCTCGACGACCGACGACAGTGCGATTGCGAGCTCTGCGTCCAGTGCGGAGCTGCGGTTCGCCGCCGAGGGCATCAACCTGGTGCTGTTCATGACACCCGGCGGCGCGGCGGAGCTGTTCTTCATGACGACCGCGAACATCCAGCACTACGACCCGAAGTACGGCATCTGGAGCGCGGACTCGCCGTACGTGCTCGAGAAGGTCGCGCCGAAGAGCGAGCTGGCCAACACGATCGGCATCGGCTACGAGCCGGGCCTCGACGTCGCCTCGGCCCAGGACCCGACGGCGCAGACCGCCGCCGGGAAGTCCTGCCTCGCGTTCGGCCGCAAGCTCGGGCTCAACGAGTCCGGGCTCGCCAACGCATTGGTGCGAGCCGCCTGCGACGACTGGTTCCCGCTGATCCGGCTGGCCAAGCGGGACCCGCAGACGCTGGACTCGGCAACCGCTCTCGCCAAGGGCTTCGACAGCCTCGGCTCCTCCTACCAGTCCGCCAGCACGTTTGCGATGCGCTTCACCGCGGACCGCCACGATGAAGCACACGGCTATCGCGACCTGGCCTACGACCACGGCTGCTCGTGCTTCGACTACGTCGGTGCGACCCACCTGACCGACTGATGGCCCGCGGATCCGACGGGGCGCTCGCCGCGCTCGCAGCGATCGGCAACACTCCCCTGCTGCCCATCCCGCTGCCTGCGGGCATCCCCGGCAGGTTGCTGGCCAAGGCGGAGTACCTGCAACCCGGCGGCAGCATCAAGGACCGCGCCGCGCTCGGCTGCGTCGAGCACGGGCTGGCTTCGGGTGAGCTGTCCGCCGGTCAAGCCGTCGTCGAGATGACGAGCGGCAACATGGGCGCCGGGTTGGCGGTCGTGTGCGGCGTGCTCGGTCATCCGTTCACGGCCTACGTGTCGGCAGGGAACTCTCCGCAGCGCGCCGTGATGATGCGCGCACTCGGTGCGAGCGTCGTCCTCGTCGACCAGGTCGACGGCCGGCCCGGCCAGGTGACCGGGCCCGACATCGAAGCGGCCGCGGCACAGGCCCGTCACGACGCCGCCGCAACAGGCGCGTGGTATGTCGACCAGTTCCACAACTCGGGCTCGGTGCACGCCCATGAGCGCACGGGCGAGGAGATCTGGCAGCAGACCGACGGCGCCATCGACGCCTTCGTGGCATGTGTCGGTTCCGCCGGCTCGTTGATGGGCTGTGCTCACGCGTTGAAGGCACATCGGGCGCAAATCGCGATCCTCGCCGTCGAGCCGGCGACCTCCCGGCCGCTCGCCGGCCGACCGATCTCGGACCCACGACATGCGCTGCAGGGCAGCGGCTACGGCATCGTGCCTGCGCACTTCGACCCGTCGCTCGTCGACGGCTACCTGGCCGTGACGGACGAGAGCGCAACGGCGACGCGGCGGTGGCTCGGCGAACGCTGCGGCCTGCACGTCGGCTACACCGCCGCGGCCAACGTCGCCGCGGCAACCGACTGGCTGGCCGCACAAGAGCACGACCTCACTGTCGTGACAGTGTTGTGCGACACCGGCCTCAAATACCTGTCCGAGTGAGGGGGCCGACATGACCGCGAGCCGGCAACGGTGGAACGTCGACGTCGCGATGCGGGACGGCGTCGTGCTGCGGGCAGACGTGTACTTCCCGCCCGGCGGGGTCGACGGCGGGCCGTACCCGGTCGTGCTGGCGCGCACGCCGTACGGCAAACAGAACCCGGTGTACGTCGATGGTGCCCGCTACCTCTGCGAACACGGCTACGCCTGTGTGCTGCAGGACACCCGCGGGAGGCACGACTCCGAGGGGAGCTGGGAGCCGTTCGGCAACGAAGGCAGAGACGGCTACGACACCGTCGAGTGGTGCGCCGCCCAGCCGTGGTCGACCGGGCGAGTCGGCACGATGGGCGGCTCGTACGGCGGGTGGGTCCAGTGGTCGCTGGCTCGCGAGAAGCCGCCGCATCTCACGGCCATGGTGAGCACCGCGTCGTGCGGGGCCTGGTTGGAGGAGCTTCCCTTCAACAACGGCTGCGTGATGCTCGTGATGCTCGGCTGGCTGAGCTTCGCGAGCGGCCGGGTGATGCAGAACCCGCAGCTCGTCCAGAACTGGCACGAAGTGTTCCGCCACCTGCCGCTGCGCGAGATGCCGACGGTCCTCGGCCGCGACCTCCCGCTGTGGAGCGAGTGGCTCGACCACCCGTCGCTCGACGAGTACTGGCGCGAGCTTCGCCTCGACGACGCGTTCGCGCACATCGACACGCCGGTCCTGCACATCACCGGCTGGTGGGACGACGACCAGCCGGGCGCCCTGTCGATGTACCGCGGAATGGTCTCGGGCTCACCCGGCTCGCCAGACCAGGCGCTGATGATCGGCGCGTGGGACCACGCCGGGACCCGGCTGCCGCGGCAGGTGCTCGGCGGCGTCGACATGGGACCCGACGCGGTCCACGACGTCCTCGACATCCATCGACGCTGGTTCGACAGATGGTTGAAGCAGACAGACGACACGACCGCACCGGTCCGGCTGTACCTGACGGGGCGCTACCAGTGGGTGGAGACGGTCTCCTTCCCGCCGCCGGGCACCGCGCCGCTCGTGTGGCATCTGGACAGCGGCGGCCGCGCCAACAGCCTCATGGGCGACGGGACGATGGGCCCGGCACCGGCATGCGGCGCGGAGGAGGACGTCTACCGCTACGACCCGGCGGACCCGGTGCCTGCGGTGATCGACGAGAACTTCTACTCCCCGACGGTCGTCGAGACCCCTCTCGACCACCGGTTCAAGCACCGCCGCGACGACGTGCTGGTCTACACCAGCGATCCCGTCAGCGACGAGCTGGCGGTCGTCGGCCATGCCGAGGTGCAGCTACACGCGGCTACTGACGGACCGGACACCGACTGGTTCGTGGCACTGCACGACGTCGCGCCGAACGGCACCTCGATGGTGCTCAGTGACGGCCGGCTGCGGGCGAGGTACGCCGAAGACCTCGCGACACCCAGGCTGCGCGAGCCCGGCCGGGTCTACGCCTACACCATCCGCACCGGCGCGATCGGCCACGTGGTGCGCCCGGGACATCGGCTCCGGCTCACGGTCACCAGCAGCGACTTCCCGGTGTGGGACCGCAACCTCAACACCGGCGATGCGATCGCCGACGGGACGAAGCTGCGCGTCGCGACGAACCGCGTCCGGCACACCCCGGACGAGGCATCGTCGGTGACGCTGCCGATCGCGCCGCCCGGCCTGCTCGACTGACCGTGACCACCATCGGGTCGGTGCTCGCGTCCCTGGCGCCGCTGGTGTCCGCGCCAGGACCGGCCGACCGGACAACCGAGCTCACCGAAGTGGTCGTGCTCGGCCCCGGCGATGATCCCGCCGAGTCGCCTGGCGCTCTCGTCGTCTGCTTCGGCGAGGTCATGCCGACCTCTGCCGCCGCCGTACTCGTCAAGGGCGATCCCCCGGTGATCGACGTACCGGTGCTGGTTGCCGATCCCGCGGTGCCGTGGAACCAGCTGCTGCACCTGCTCGAAGCGGTCGTGACGGGCAGCACCGACGCGGCGACCGACCTGTTCGCCTTCGCCAACGCCGTGGCGGCAGCCGTCGGCGGTGCGGTGGCGATCGAAGACCGCGACCGCAGGGTCCTCGCCTATTCCTCCCTCGACCATGCGATCGACGACGCTCGCCGGCAGGGAATCCTCGGCCGGGCGGTCCCCCACTTCGGTCGCAACGACAAGGTCTACCGGTCCGTCTACCGCAGCAACGAGGTCGTGAGAGTGCCGGCGGACGGCGAGGTGCTGGCGAGACTCGCCGTCGCGGTTCGCTCCGGCCCGGAGGTTCTCGGCTCGATCTGGGTGATCGACGACGGGGCCCTCGATGTCACAGCCCTTGCAGCCGCTGGCCGGCTCGCCGCACTCCATCTGCTCCGCGCGCGGTCCCTCATGCACGCCGAACGCCGGGCGCGTGGCGAGATCCTTCGCGGGCTGCTCGACGGACGCTCCTCGCCGCACCTGGCGGGCGCTCGACTTGGCGTGGCGTCTTCCACGCCAGTAACGGTCATCGCCTTCGGAATCGGCACGAGCGGCGCGGACGAGGTGAGCGCGGAAGCCATCGCCGACCTCATTCACGTGCAGGCCGCCGCGATCGCGCCGCGGACCACCGTCCTCGTCGAGCTCGCCACCGTCTACGCGGCGATCCCGGGCGACGTGACCCGAGCTGCACTGCGCGACCTGGCGACGACGGTGCTGGAGCGTGCCACTGCGGTGACCGCGGCTCCCCTGTCCGCAGCCGTCGGCGCCACCGTCTCCTCACTGGCCGAGGCGGCGTGCTCCCGAGCGGACGCCGACAGCGTGCTGGCGATCCAGCCGCCGGCTGCGGTCGGACTGGTCGAAGACCGGATGGCGCAGCTCGTCCTGCTCGAGCTCGGGCGCCACCTTGCCGCCACGCCCCGACTACGCGTCGGGTGTGTGGACCGCATGCTCGACGCCGACGCCCGCGAGGGCACGGCGTACGCCGAGACGGTGCTCGCCTACGTCGCGAGCAACGGCGCGGTCGGTGAGGCGGCCCGGTCGATCTACGTGCACCCGAACACCTTCCGCTACCGCCTCCAGCGGGCGCGGGAGCTGTTCGAGCTCGACCTCGACGACCCGGACAGCCGCCTCGCGATCTGGCTGACGCTGCGAGCCCGTTAGCGCCGACCCACCAGCTCGCTGCGATCGACGAGCAGCTCCGCCAGCATTTCGGGGAGCGGGTCGACGCCGATGCCCGGTCCGGTCGGCACCGTCAGCTGCCCGTCGTCGAGGACGAACGGGGTCGTGATGTCCGCCGCGTAGTAGCGGTTCGACGCCGAGACGTCGCCTGGCAACGTGAAGCCGGGCAGCGATGCCAGCGCAGCGTTGGCTGCTCGACCGATCCCGGTTTCCAGCATCCCGCCGCACCAGACCGGCACACCGTGGGAGAGGGCAACGTCGTGCACCCGCGTCGCCTCCAGATAGCCGCCGACCCGACCGGGCTTGATGTTGATGACCGAGCACGCCCCGATCGCGATGGCGTCGGCTGCCGATGCCGCAGAGACGATCGACTCGTCGAGGCAGATCGGAGTGCGCAACCGCCGCGCCAGCTCGGCGTGGCCCCGCACGTCCTCCTCGTCCAGCGGCTGCTCGTGGAAGAGCAGGTCGAAGTCGTCCAATCGGGCGAGCTGCTCCCAGTCCGCGACGGTGTAGGCCGCGTTCGCGTCGGTCTGCAACGTGACGTCGCCGAACGCCTCACGGACCGCCTTCACGGGCTCGAAGTCCCAGCCGGGCTCGATCTTGAGCTTGATCCGCACGTACCCCTCGTCGAGGTAGCCACGGACCGCGTCGAGGAGCTCGGCGAGGGAGTCCATGATCCCGACCGAAACGCCGGCCGGTATCCGCTCGCGCACCCCACCGAGCCGGCTGGCGAGCGACGTGTTGGCCGCGCGCAGCTCCGCGTCGAGCACCGCGGTCTCGAGCGCCGCCTTCGCCATGCGATGCCCTTTGATGGGACGCAGCACGTCGCCGACTCCGGCCGCCGTCAGCTCGCTCGCCGCGAGCAGCCGGGGCACCAGATGATGCCGTAGGACGTGGTCCACACCGTCGACGTACTCGCTGCTGTAGAGCGGGTCGCTCAACGCGACGCACTCCGCCCACCCTTCCGCGTCGGCGCTGCGCACGTGGACGAGAAGTACGTCGCGTTGGGTCTGGGTGCCGAACGAGGTGCGGAACGGCGCCAGGAGAGGGACGGCCAACCGCAGCAGCTCCAGCGACTCGATCTTCATCCGGTGACCTCGCCGGGAGGTGTGACCACCAGCGCGCCGTCGGTGGTGACACCGCCCATCGAGTACCCGTGGTCGAGGGCGTCGGCGAGCGATGCCCGGACGGCGAGCCGCCATTCCAGCCCGGCCGACGGGTCACTCGCCCGCAGCGCTTCGATGTCAGCCGGCAGCGCGATCGTGCGCGCACCGATCGGCAGCGGGCCGTCGAGCAACCGGATGCGCCCCGCCGCCGCCTCGACGGTGCGGGTGCCGGTGAGATCCCACCGCCAGACGATGCGATCGCTGCGGTCGTGCGCGTTGAGGCCGTCGGTCATCGGCCCGTAGTGATCGACCCGATAGCCCACAACCTCCGCGCCGAGCGCGTGCGAGTTGAACGTGACGTTGCGAAGGACCAACGGGTCACTGGTCCAGCTGATCGTGGCCAACCCGTGCCTGAGCGCCCATGCGCGCTGGTGTCGCTTCAGCGCCAGGCCGAGCCCGCGCCGTCTGCCCCCCGCGACGACTCCGGTGATGTGGCTGTGCAGCGACGCGTTCGCGGCAAGGAACGCCAACGATGCGGCAACCAGCTGTCCGGTGCCGTCGTAAGCGGCGTAGACGTAACCACCGCTGTCCTGCACCGCCCGCAGCAGGTTGGCGGGAACCGGCGGCTGCGACGCCCGCCAGATCTCCTGAAGCAGCGCGGCGGCCCGCAGCGTCTCCTGCGCGGTGTCGATCTCCATGATCCGTACGCCGGCGTCAGTCGCGCTCCGGGCGGCCAGATCGGCCGCGGCGTCCACCACGGTCGCCTCACTGGCCAACGTCACCTGCCAACTGTCTCGTCTGCGTCCCGCTCACGCGCCGTGCGGCGGAACAGAACTCGGCGGGTTCGTTTGGCCCGTCCGGACAAACCGCCGCTGCCTGCGGAGCGCCAAACTGACCCGATGGACGGCTGGGTGCTCGACTCACTCGCGGAGCTCGTGACCGTCGAGTCGCCATCCGGGGACAGCGACGCGACACGGCAAGCCGTAGAGGCGTTCGCGGACGTCGTACGCCGTCACCTCGACCCGCAATCACCCGACCGCATCGAGGTGAGCGGGCGTACCCACCTTTGCTGGACGTGGGGCGAGCCGGTGCTGTTGGTCGTCGGCCATGTCGACACGGTGTGGCCGGCCGGGACGATCGACCGGTGGCCCTTCGCCGTCGACGGAGATCGGGCGAGTGGGCCCGGCGTGTTCGACATGAAGTGCGGGCTGATCCAGGCGGTGCTCGCGCTCTCGCGGCTGAGCCGGCTCGACGGGATCCGGCTGCTGGTGACCACGGATGAGGAGCTCGGCTCGCCGACGTCGGCCGAGCTCGTCAAGGACAGCGCTCGCGGACTGCGGGCGGCGCTGGTCTGCGAACCGTCCGTCGACGGCGCGGTCAAGACTGCCCGCAAAGGCATCGCGCTCTATGAGGTGACCGCGACCGGCCGGGCGGCGCATGCCGGGCTCGAGCCGGAGAAGGGCGCCAACGCCGGCCTCGGCCTGGCGCACGCGCTGGTCGCGGTGACCGACCTCGGTGACCCGCAGCGCGGCACGACCGTGACGCCGACGCGGCTGGAAGCCGGGACGACGAGCAACACCGTGCCGGCCGAAGGGCGGTTCGCGATCGACGTGCGCGCGGTCGAGGAGGCCGAGCTGGACCGTGTCGACCGGTCGCTGCGCGAGGTGCTGGCCGACTGCTCGAAGCGAGTTCCCGGCGTGAGCCTCGAACTGACCGGAGGCGTCAACCGGCCGCCGCTGCACCCGGACGCGTCAGCGTCGCTGTTCACCCGGCTCCGGCGCATCGACCCGGCGATAACCGGCAAGGCGGTCGGCGGCGGCTCGGACGGCAACTTCACCGCGGGCATCGGCGTACCGACGCTGGACGGGCTGGGGGCGGTCGGCGACGGAGCGCACGCCGAAGGCGAGCACGTCGTTGTCTCCGCGATCGAGCCTCGAGCCGCGCTGCTGGCGGCGCTCGTCGACGACGTTCGCGGGGGCGACGGGCGGTGACGACGGTGTTGCGGGGCGGGCGGCTCGTCGACCCGGCCAACGGGATCGACGAGCTCGCCGACGTTGCGATCGATGGCGGGAAGGTCGTCGCAACCGGCCCCGACCTGACCGGTGACTCTGCGATCGACGTCAGCGGGCTGATCGTCGGCCCGGGCTTCGTCGACCTGCACAGCCACACCCACTCGGTGGCCGGGCACCGCCTGCAGGCCTTCGACGGGGTGACCACCGCGCTCGACCTGGAGGCGGGCCTGTTCCCTGTCGCGAAGGCCTACGCCGACGCTGCTCGAGCGGGGCGGCCGCTCAACTACGGGTTCGCCGCGAGCTGGGGTGGCGCTCGCTCGCGCGTGCTCGCCGGGGTCGAGCAGGACGCCGACTTCCACAAGGCGCTCGATGTGCTGGGCGACCCGCGCTGGCAGCGGTCATCGACCCCGCCGGAGCTCGCCTCATGGCTCGACCTGCTCGAACGCGAGCTTGCCGACGGCGGGCTCGGCATCGGTGTGCTGATGGGGTACGCGCCCCGCTCCGATCCGGCCGAGCTCGTGGCGGTCGGCCGACTCGCCGAACGCTCGAACGTCGCGACGTACACCCACGTCCGTGAGCTCGTCGAGGCCGACCCGACCACGCCGGCGGACGGGTCGACCGAACTGACCACTGTCGCGGCCGAGACCGGCGCACGCATGCACCACTGCCACGTCAACTCGACGTCACGGCGTCACATCGACCGGGTGCTCGCGACGATCGCCGACTCGCAGCAAGCCGGCGCGCGAGTGACCGTCGAGGCTTACCCGTACGGCGCAGGCAGCACCGGCATCGGCGCGTTCTTCCTCGCGCCGCAGCGACTGGCCGCTTGGGGTCTGGTCCCGCAGTCACTGGTCGTGGTCGCGACCGGCGAGCGGATCGCGACCGAGGCTCGGCTGCGTGAGCTGCGGGCGAACGACCCCGGCACGACCGTGCTCGTCGAGTTCCTCGACGAGCACGTCGAGGCCGACCGGCTGCTTCTGCGACGGTCGCTCAGCTTTCCCGACGCGATCATTGCCAGCGACGCGATGCCGGTGCTGTGGCCGGACGGGCGCTGGGAGAGCGAGGACTGGCCCCTGCCGCCCGGCGGTTCGACGCATCCAAGGACGGCCGGCACCTTCACCAAGACGATTCGGCTGATGGTCGGCGGCGGCGAGTGGACCTGGCGCGAAGCCTTCCGGCGCTGCGCCGCCCTGCCGGCCCGGGTGCTGGAGTACTGCCCGGCGATGACCCGCAAGGGCCACCTCGGGGTGGGGGCCGACGCCGACGTCGTCGTACTGGACCCGACGGTCGTCACCGACCAGGCAACTTTCCACGACTCGACGGCCACGGCTTCAGGCGTACGCCACCTGCTCGTCAACGGTGAGCCCGTCATCCGCGACGGCGAGCTCGTGCCGGACGCCCGACCCGGTCGTCCCGTTCGCAACTAGGAGATCTCATGCGCACCCTTCGGCGGATCACCGTCGGCACGTTGGTGGCTGCCCTCACCGCGACTGGCGCGATGGCGACCGCGCCGGCAGATGCCGCCGCCCCGAAGTTCGCCTCCGAGGCCATCAGCTTCCGGTCCTTCGACGGGACGGTGCTGCACGCCGCCGTCGGCTGGTACGGCGAGCTGAAGCCGCGGCCCGTCATCGTCGAGGACGGGCCCTACTCGAGCCCGGTGAACACGCTGAGCTGGCTCGGTCCGGCGTACAACGTCGTCGAGCTGCAATGGCGCGGGACCGGCCTGTCGGCGGGGGCGCTCGACACCACCGGGCCGAATGACCAGCGAGATCTCTCGTCGTTCCTCGGCTGGGCGTGCCGCCAGCCGTGGAGCAACGGGCGGCTCGGCGTGTACGGGTTCTCGGCGAGCGCGATCGTCGCCTACAACTCGATGCACCTGCCGATGCCGTGCGTGAAGGCGTTCTCCCTGATGGCCGGCAGTGTCGACCTGTACCGCGACCTGCTCGACATCGGCGGCATCCCGAACCTCGGCGCCGGCGCCTTCGTCGAGGCCGCAATCGGCGGGACCACCTTGCTGTCCGGCACCAAGCGCCTCGAGACCGCGCCCCAGACCATCCCGCAGACGCTCGCCGCCTATCCGGCAGCCGCGCTCGACGTGCTCGGCAACCCGACGGAGGACGGGTTCTGGCGGCAGCGCACGTTCCGCGGGGACCGCGACCGGATCCCGATCCTCGCGGATACCAGCTTCTACGACGTCGAGCCACGCGGGCCGTTCCTCGCGTTTCGCCAGACCGAGAAGTACGGCACCCACCTGCTCGTCGACGGCGCGCACGACGGCCATCCCGCGGGGACGCCCGGACCGTTTCCGCAGTTCCGCAACTGGTTCGACCACTACCTGCGCGGCTTGCCGCTGAGCACTGCAAACCGCCCGAAGGTGAGCCTGTACGCCTCCGACGGCAGCCGCGAACAGTTCCTCGCCGACCACGTGACCCATCTGACCGGATCGCGCTGGCCGTTGCCCGGCACGCGATGGACGCCGCTGTATCTCTCGCCGGCGCGCAGCCACAGCGTCGGCTCGATCAACGACGGCTCGCTGACCCTCGGCCGCCCTACCGGCTCGACGGTGCAGTCCTACCCGTACCTGCCGTCCGAGCCGACCGAGACCTCGGTGCACACGATCGGCGTCATTGCGGGCGCAGGGCTGGACCAGGCCGCCCAGGTCGTTCCGGCGATCACCGACCTGAGCCTGTCAGCGCCCACCTCACTGACCTACACGACGCCGCCGTTGCGGCACGCCGTCACTGCGGTGGGGCCGGCAGCGGCCGACATCTGGCTGTCCTCACTCGCACCGGTCACCGATCTCTACGTGGTCCTTGCCGACGTCCGACCGGACGGTCAGGCGTTCCCGGTGGGTACCGGCGCATTGCGGACGGCGTACCCGTCGGTCGACGTCGCGCGTTCGTTGACCGACCGGCACGGGCAGATCGTCGACCCGTACAACCGGTTCGCGGTCCGCGACCCTGCCGCTCCCGGCGCGATGCGTCGCTATCAGGTCGAGCTGTTGCCGATCGGCAACCACTTCGCGGCCGGCGACCGCATCCGGGTCTACATCCTCGGCGCACCCGCGGAGCAGCTGCCCTCCCCGGCGGGCGTCGACTCGGTCCGGGTGGGCGGCCTCGACGCGTCAGACCTGTTGCTCCCGACGGTGGGCGGCACCGCGCGCGGGCTTGTGACCGGAGCTCTGGTGGCTCAGCGGCGCGTGCGGCGCTTGGGACGCGACGGGAAGGACTTCCGGCCGGTCCGCAGGTCCTCGGCCAGCTCCGCCGCCTCACGCACGAACTCGTCGACCGCCGCGCGATAGGCGGCGTCCTGGCGGCGCGAGAGGTGGATGCTCCACGCGCCGAGCGCCAGACCGAGCAGACCGATCGCCATCAGCCCACCGGAGACCAGCCACGGCATTTGCAGCGGCACGTAATAGGTACGCGCGGTGCCACGCCACGCCAGCCCGAACATCACGCCCGCGACGACCGCCAGCCCCACCAGAAGCGCGATCGCGCGTACCCCACGGTCACGGAACGGCACCAGCCAGCCGGGCAGGACGATGCTGACCGTTCGCGCGTCGAGCGCGGCCAGCCCGTCGGGGGGATCCTGGTCGGTCACCGGTCGATAGACCGCTGTAGGTCGTGCAGCGCTTCGGCGATCGTCTCCATCTGCCGGGCGCGCGCCGCACCGTCTTGCCGTCTGGAGCTGACGTTGATGACCACGAGGCCGGTCATGACCAGGCCGAGCCCGGGCAGCGCGGCCGAGACGAGATACGGCATCTGCCGCCACACGTCGGCCAGCCCGGCGATCTTGGACCAGGCGATGCCGAGCAGGGCGAAGCCGGCGAGCGTGAGCACCACGCCCAAGTAGGTGGGCAGCAGTGAGGCGGGGTCGCTGAGGCCTCTGAGCCGGGCGGGCCGCGCCGCGAAGTCGATCGCGCCGACCGACTCAGGACCGGGCAGGCCGGCGGTTTCCCGCACCTCGGGTGACGGCGTGACCGTGCTCATCCCATCTCCTTCGTCATCCGTGTCTCATCGGAGTCGCGTCACTCGTGAACAACCTTGTCAGGAACACCGCGACCGCGAGCAGTGCGATCGGGAAGAGAAACGCCATCGGGTACTTGAACCCGCGCGAGAACGCCACTGGCGTCGTCGCCGTGGTCGCAGGCGCTGCGATGTCCGGAGCGGCAGGCTGCACCGGCACCGTCGAGTCCCCAGGTGGCAACGTCAGCTGTGGCGGCGCCGCGGCCGTCGCGGTGGGCGACGGCGACGCTGAGGGCGAGCCGGCAGGCCCTGATTCGTCGGGCCCCGGCGCGAACTCGATCGACGTCGAGATGTGCGGCGCGCCCGCGAGCTTGCGGCCGTCGAAGGCCACCGACCAGGCGGCGGTGAGCGCGATCTTGCCCGGCCCGGCCAGAATGGCGATGCCGTCCTCCGGCTCCCCCTTGGCCCAGGCGGCGACGAACGGCGTGAGATCCACGGTGAAGTCGTTCTTCGCAGCGTCGTAGTGCAGCTTCGCGGCGTTGGCGCAGTTGACGGCCGGCAACGTCGCGGGCGTTCCCGCGGCGCCATCGGCGAACGCCGACGTGACCAGGCAGGCCTCCGCCGTCGCCGACGCGGGTGACTCGTTGCCCGCGGTGGCACCCGAAGCCAGCGGCAGCGTCATCGTTGCCCGGCGTACGTCGGCACCCGCCGGCAGCGATCCGAGGTCGGGTTCGAGGTAGGTCTGCGCGGTCTGTTGGCCAAGCAGGACGCCGACGTGAAGGGTGTTGGCCGGGTACAGCGACAGCGGCAGCGCCGGCGGACAGCCGACGGGCAGGGCGCACAGGTTGATGATCGAGGGTGCGTACCACCCTTCGGCCGAGTCTGCGACCATGACGGTCTTCGACGCCGGCTGCCCCGTGTCGGTGACCGGAAAAGCCGACGCGGCAGCGCCGACGAGCAACCAGGACACCGACATCGTCGCCCCGAGCGCGAGCAGGGTCGCGCGGCGCCGGCTCATCGGGCCGCCCGGTTGTCACTTGCCGCGGTGCCGCCGGATCGCTCGATCGCCGTGACGCTGCCACCGAGGTAGGCGTCGACGACGGCAGGCTCGTTACGAACCTGTTCGGGCGGCCCGTCGGCGATGACGACGCCGTCGGCCATCGCGACGATGCGGTCCGAGATCCCCATGATGAGCGGGATGTCGTGCTCGATCACGACCAGCGTCAGGTCGAGCTGGCGTTTCAGATCCACCAGCAGCGCGCCCAGTGCCTCGGTTTCGCGCTGCGCGATCCCGGAGGACGGCTCGTCGAGGAGCAGGCAGACCGGCTCGAGCGCGACCAGGCAGGCGATCTCGGTGATTCGCCGGGTCCCGGTCGAGAGCTCCTGGATCTGCTTGTCCCGGTAACGCTCCAGCCCCATGGCCGCGACCAGTGCACGGGCGCGGCGTTCCTTGCTCCGCTCGCCCAGGGCGACGCCTGCCGTCGAGGTCAGGAACCGCGTCGGCTGGACCCGCTCGAAGGCCAGCATGACGGTCTCCTTGACCGTCATCGTCGGGAACAGCGCAGCGTCCTGGAACGACCGGATCAGGCCCAGCTTCGCCCGCTCCTCCGGGCCCAGATGGGAGACGTCACGACGGTCGAACCGCACCTGGCCGGCGTCAGGTCGGGTGAAGCCGCCGAGCAGCTCGAACGTCGTGGTCTTGCCCGCACCGTTGGGCCCGATCAGCCCGACCGTCTCACCGGCGCGCACGACGATCGAGACGTCGCGGACCGCGTGCACCCCGCCGAAGCTCTTGCGGAGGTGACGCGCTTCCAGCAGCGTCGTCCCGCTCGTCGGGCGGCGCTGCACCGGAACCGCGGCTCGGTCGCGGGCACGCAGCTGCGAGATCGTGGACGCGGTGGGACCCGCCGTCGTGTCCTCACCGGCGTACAGCGGCTCCGGGTCGATGCCGTGCCAACGCGCGATCATCTTCACGATCCGGTCTCGTAGCGGCTCGACCAGCTGAATGAGCCCACCCGGCTTCCACAGGATCACGCCGAGGACGCCGAGGTTCGTCGCGGCCAGCGCGATGTTGCCGATGTTCAGCAAGGGCAGGCCGATGATCCACAGCGCGCCGAGCAAGGGGCCGGACAGGGTGAACACCCCGCCGAGGACGGTCATGACGACGACGTTGACGCTGGCGTCGGTCGGGAAGGTCGTGGCACCGATCGAGGACAACGAATGACCGTACGCCGCGCCCCCGATGCCCGCGATGAAGCCTGCGATCAAATAGCCCTGCATCTTGACCGCACTCGCCTTGATCGTGAACGCGCGGGCGTTGTCCTCGTTGTCTCGGATCGCGACGAGCAACCGCCCGAACCCGCTACGGCGGATGTTGCGCACCACCACGATCGAGAGCACGAACAGCGTCAACGCGAAGTAGTAGTAGGAGTGACCGGTGTCCAGGGCGTGGCCGAAGACGACCGGAGCACCGGGATCCCGGCCGTCACCGAGCATCCACGACTGCGGAAGCAGCCAGGCCGGCGTGGCGAGGGCGAAACCGAGGGTGGTCAGGGTCAGCATCAGCCCGCGGATCCGAAGCGACGGCAGGCCGATGATCACCGAGACCAAGCCCGCCGCCAGCCCGGCGTAGAGCAACGCGAGCGGGAAGTCCCCGATCCGGCCCGACACCTTGTACGACACGACGGCGCCGATGGCCGCCACTGCGAACTGCCCGAGCGTCAGCTGCCCCGCCAAGCCGGTGAGCACGCAGATCGACAGGCCGACGATCGCGAAACAGAGGATCTGGGTGAAGTCGACCGAGACGCTGTTGTCGACCATCAGCGGCAGCAACGCCAGCACCGCGACCACCACCACCGCGACGGTCGGCGCGAGCGCGCGAACCATCGGCAGCTGCTGCAGCCGATGCGGGATCGGGCGCAGCCCCTGGACCGCCGCCCAGCTGCCCTTCTCCTCGTCGCGGCCGCCCCGCTGCCGCTGGAAGAGCAGCGCGAGCAGGATGATCACGAACAGGGTGATCTCGACCAGGCCTGACTGCGGGTAGTTCCACAGCAGGATCTGCTCGAGGATGCCGAGCCCGACCCCGCCGGCGAGCGCCATCGGCAGGTTCTGCATCCGGCCGACGACCGCCGCCGTCATCGCCCGCAGCAGCAGCTCCGGCCCGAAGCTGTCCCCGCTGGTGAAGCCTTGGGTTGGCGCGGTGAGGATCGCGGTCAGCGCGCTCAGCGCGCCGGCGATCGCCCAAGCGAGCGTCGACATCCGCGCGGCGAAGACACCCGACATTCGGGCCGCTTCCGGGTTCGCCGCGGCCGCCCGCAGCGCCAGGCCGAAACGGCTGCGCTTGAGGAACACCGCAAGCGCCAGCACCACGACCGGGCAGATGATCAACATGCCCGAATACGCCTGCGTGACGCGCAACGCGCCGATGTTGAACGCCGGCAGGAACGACGGCTGCGGATACAGCGAACCGGCCGACGCCGTCGAGTTGATGACCAGCGCGAAGACGACGAGGAACTGCCCGACGCCGAGCGTCGCGACGACGCTCATCAGCCGCGGCGCGTCACGAAGCCGGCGCACGACCCCGGTCTCGGCTGTGGCGCCGGTGAGCGCCGCGACGATCAAGGCCATGGGGAAGGCCACCCAGTACGGGATGTGCCACTTGACCGCTGCGACGCCGAAGAAGGCGGACCCGAAAGCGCCGACCTGACCGTGAGCGAAGTTGATGATCCGGTTCGTCCGGTAGATCAGGACCAGGCCCACGCCCAGCAAGCCGTAGGTGAGGCCCGTGATGGTCCCGAGCACGATCACCGGGAACGGCGTCGACGCGTGAATCACACCGTGGCGGGCGAGCAACGCGCTGCCCACCTTCGCCACGACGACGGCGAGGACGAAGGCCGCGAAGGCGAGCGATCCCCTGCGCGTCGGCATCGGGATGCGCCGGCCGGGAGCGCCGTCGAAGGCGGGGACGCTCGCGCTCACGATGCCGCTCCGGCGCCCTGCAGGAAGACCGCACGCAACAGGTCGTCCCTGGCCAGCAGATCCTCGGCGCGCCCGTCGAAGCGCATCTCGCCCTTCTCCATGAAATAGGCGTGCTCGACGAGGTTGAGCGCGATGTTGACCGACTGCTCGACCAGGACGACCGCGGTGCCGTCGTCGTTGATCCGCCGCACCATGTCAAGCAGCTGCCCCACGATGACCGGCGCCAGCCCGAGCGACAACTCGTCGATCAGCAACAACCGCGGACGGATCATCAGGGCTTTCGACAGTCCGAGCATCTGCTGCTCACCACCCGAAAGGGTGGCGGCCAGCGAGTTACGGCGTTCGTACAGCCGAGGGAACGCCTCGAACGACGCCTCGATCGCGCGGTCCACGGCAGCCCGGTCGCGACCCAACGTGAACCCGTACGTGCGCAGGTTCTCCACGATCGTCATCGGTCCGAACACCGCGCGGCCACCGGGGATCTGCGTGATGCCCAGCCGGAGCCGTCGCTCGGCGTCGAGGTAGGTGATCTCCTGCCCGCGGTAGCGCACACTGCCGCGACTGGGCAGACCGATCCCGGAGATCACCTTCAGCAGAGTCGACTTGCCTGCGCCGTTCACTCCGAGCAACGCGACCATCTCGCCGTCATCGACGGTGAAGTCGACATCGAAGAGCACCTGGAGCTGACGGTAGGCGAAGTCGACTCCGCGCACCGACAGCATCGGCAGGTGGGCGCCGCTGGCCTTGAGCCGGCGGATCTCCTCGTCTTCGAGGACCGCGTCGATCATCTGGTCCATGTCGGTCTGGATCAGCGATCCGGCGGTCCCGATGACATAAGCGGCGAGCACACCGGGAATCGCGATCGACACCATCGTTCCGGCGACGCCGTACTGGGTCTGGATGCCCGACAGCAGGAGCGCGCCGACCGTGCCGCCGATGGCGGCGAAGATGCTGGCCAGGGACTGCGCGTGCGCTCGCATGTTGGCGGGGACGATCGACAGCAGCGACACCCCGAGCGCAGGGGTCAGTACGGCGATGCAGCCGCCGGAGATGCCGAAGCACACGACCATCGGCCAGAACCACGGCATCACGCCGCCGAGCGCGATGAAGATCACGCCCAGGCCGAGCAGGTAACCGCCGACCCGCAGCAACCGCGGCGGGTCGGCCCGGAACTGCTTCTCCCCCAACCTGCCGTAGGCCAGCAGCGCCACCACGCCGGCGGCGGCGTAATACGCGAAGAACAGTCCGCGCTTTCCGGGACCGAGGTTCCACTTCTGGTCGAGGAAGAAGGAGATGAACGTCAGCAACGGCACGATGAGGATGCCGAGTACGGCGAAGCCGGCGCAGATGCGCCGGTTCGTGGGCACCAGCAGCACTCGCCGGCAGATCTCCCAGAATCCGAGCGCGACATCGGACTCCTCCAGCTCGGCAATCGGACGGGTCGCACCGTGCGCCTCCCGCACGCGCGCCCGCAGCTGCTCGGTGTCCCACTTGCCGAACCCGGGGTCACGCAGCCCGAGGGACACCAGCGTCATCGCGATCGAGGTCACGCCGAGCAGCAGGAAGACCCCCCGCCAGGTGAACCCGGCGATGCCTGCGAGCAGGCCCACGAGCGCCGGGGCGAGGACGTTGCCGAAGGTGCCGAAGGCCTGGTAGGTCGACACCGCCCGCACCCGCGCAGCCGGCGGGTAGCTGTCGACGACGAGCGGATAGTGCAGCGACTGCGCGCTGCCGGTGCTCAGTCCGTCGCACACCAGGATGCCGATCAGGCCTAGCAGCGACGTCACGAAGCCGGTGAACAGGGTCAGGACGCTCCACAGGAACCCCGTCACGATGCAGAGCAGCGCTCGGCGAGCCCGGCCTTGGGTGAGCGCGGCGATCGGCAGCGGGGCGACAGCGACCGCGAGCGCACGCAGCCCGATCGCCGCGCCGATGGCACCGATCGAGATGCCGAGGGTGCGGCTGATCTCAGGCGTGAGGACGGTGAAGGCGAACGCCTGGAAGTTGTCCGAGATGTAGAGCAGGCCGAGCGCGATGACCGGGTAGTACGACAGCCCGTGGGTCCGCAGGATCCGGCGGAAGGACTCGGTGTTCGCGTCGCCGATGACGCCGAGCTGGCTGCGGGCGACGTCGTGCAGCGACGCCCGGGTCTGCTCGATGTCCGACAGCGCCTCTGCCGGCGCCGGCGCCGCCGCCTCGAGCGAGGGGGCGCTCACTGGGCTGCTGCGGCGAGCCATCAGTAGCTCGCCTTGTGGATGCGCACGTCGAGCTCCCATGCACTTTCGCCGATGCGGTGACCCGACGTGTCCATCAGCACGATCGTGATCGTGTGGACCTGCAGCGTCTGCTTGCTGTTCGTGAGATCGGGGATCTGCGGGAGCCGGATCGAGGTTTTCGTCGTCGTGAAGACGTCATGCTCGCTCAGATAAGCCCGGTTCGGGCATTTCGGATCGCTCTGACACGCCGCATCCCCGTCCGCGACGCTCTTCATCGTCGCGCCCGGCTTGATCGGCGCCTGGTCGACGAAGATCGCGAAATAGCCGGCGTCGCGGCTCGGCGGCTGACTATCCTCGGCCGCGATCTGGAAGTCCGACATCGTCCACGACACCGTCACCGGCTGCGTCACGGTCGAGCGGCTCTTGGGACTGACGAAGTGCAGCCGTTTGTCCACCCGGAAGTTCAGATCGTGGATGTGGGTGAGCCCGCACCCGGACAGCCCGAGGACGGCGGCTACCGCGGCAGCGGCAAGCCGCCGGCTCGCGCGCGCGGGGCGCACCGGCGCCTCCTGGCTCGTTCGACGGGTGGAAACCCTCATGGTGGCCGCTGCCGACCGGGAACGTCGTCGTGCCGCCGTACCAAGTGGTGACCGATTCACTGTGCTGGCGGCCCACACACCGGAACCTTCGTCACGCCAGCAGCCGGACCTGCAGCTCTGCCAGCAGCCGCTCGTCGGGGTCCTCCAGGCTGAAGCCGCCGATCTCCTGAGCCTTCGCGATCCGGTAACGGACCGTGTTGACGTGGAGCCCGAGCTGGGCACCGGCGGCCTTCATGTCGCCGACGTTCGCGAAGTACGCCCGCAGCGTCGCCACCAGCTCGCTGCCCTGGGCGCGGTCGTGGTCGGCCAGGGTGATCACCGGTCCGGCGAGCAGGGCCGGATGGGCCAGCGCGACCTCGCGGAACTGCTCCAGGCGGTAGCTCGCCTGCACGTGCTCGCTGTCGGTCAACCCGCTCCACCCGCGTCGCTCGGCGAGGGCGAGCAGCGAGTCGACCGACTCGCGGACCTGAGGGGTTTCGGTGAGGGCCCGGTAGGTGCTGCTCAACATCGCTCGGTGCGGGGCGGCCGACTGCAGCCGGGTGTGCATGTCGGACACGATCCGCAGCGCGCTCTGCCGCTGTGCGGGCTCGGCGCAGGCGAACAGCAGGTACGCCGTGTCGGCGCCGACCGCCACGCGGGCCTGCACCCGATAGGCGTCGCAGTAGCCCCGCGCCAGTGACATCAGCCGGCGCGCCGTCGCAGCGCGATCACGTTCGTCGGTGGCGATCGGGCGCAGCCCCGCCAGCACGAAGCCGTTGTCGATCGCCACCGACAACCGCTCGGCGACAATCCGTTCGGTCCGCGCCCCGCCGAGCAGCGCGTCGAAAGCCGCATCGTCCGCCCCGACCCCGCCGGGCCCCGCTGCGGCGTGGCGAAGCAGCGAGATCGCCGCCACGTCGGCCGCTCGGCGAAGCCGCTGCTCGATCTCCGAAGCCGGCAGCTCATCCTCCGGTTGGAGCCAGATGGTCGCGAGCAGCTCGGCGCCGGCGCGCGCGGCGACCGCGTAGCGCCGCCGCATCCCCGCGATCCGGCCGTCAGGGATCGCAGCGACCTCGCCGCGTTGCAGCTGGTCCAGGATGCCCGCCGCCCGCAGCTGGTCCAGCGCCTGCGCCGGGGCCCGCCGACCGAGGATCGTCTCGCTGCGCACCTCGTCCATCGGCCGGCCCCCGGAGTAGGCGAGCAGCTGCCAAGCCGGATCGTGCAACACCACCGATCCGCCACACAGCGAGGCGATGGCGTCGGCCAGCCCGAACAGTGAGTCCTCCTGGCCGAGGGCGCCGCCGCCGACCGACGTGAGGGTTCGTAGCAGCGCCACGAGATGCGCCCAGTCGGCGGTCGGTTCGACCATCAGGACCGCCACTGCGTCCTCCGGTCGCGGATCGCAGGCGGCGCCCTTGAAGACCACCCCCGTCGTACCGGCCGCCGTTGCCGCGACGAGCAGCTCGGCAGCCGCGCCGTCGTCGTACCGGAAGCCGGGCGCGACCACCAGGGCACCGCGGGGCGGCGCCACGGGAAAGGCGGGGTCGGTCACGACGACGTCCCCGACCGCGGCGGACAGCCGGCCCGACCGGCCGAGCACCAGAGCCGGCCCGAGCCGGTCGGCGACCTCGGCAACCGTCAGCACGCCGTGCCTCCTGGGTTCTCAGCTGGGGTGGCGTCCATTGTCGCCTGCTACAACGAGGACCGGCTCAGTCTGGCGGCGCGGGCGGTTACGGGACCGTTTGCGCACCTCTACGTTGGCGCGGTGGCCAAGCGAACGCGCCGCATACCCCGTCCCGCCGAGCTGCGCGAGCTGGTGCCGGGACGCCCGACGCTGCCGACCAACCAGGCACGGCTCGCCCGCGCCGCCGACATCTCGGACTTGCGCCTGCTGGCGCAGCGCCGGGCGCCCCGGATGGTGTTCGACTACGTGGACGGGGCGGCCGAGGACGAGCGGTCGATGCGAGAGTCGATCGCGGTGTTCGACCAGGTGCGGTTCCGGCCCCGCGTGCTGCGCGACGTCTCGGAGGTCGTCACGACCACCGAGCTGTTCGGGCGCACCGTCGCGATGCCGCTGGTGCTCGGGCCGACCGGCTTCACCCGGATGATGCACCAGGAGGGCGAACCCGCGGTCGCGGCAGCCGCGGCTCGCGCCGGCGTCCCGTACACGCTGTCGACCATGGGCACGACCAGTGCCGCCGACGTCGCCGCGGCCGCGCCACAGGGATGGAACTGGTACCAGCTCTACGTCGTTCGCGACCGCGCTCGCAGCGGTGAGCAGCTCGCCCGGGCCCGCGACGCCGGGATGGACGTGCTGGTCCTCACGGTCGACGTACCCGTTGCGGGCGGTCGGCTGCGCGACGTACGTCACGGCATGACGATCCCGCCGACCGTGCGGTGGCCCAGCGCAATCCAGGCGGTCCGCCATCCCGCTTGGTGGTTCGATTTCCTGACCGGCGAGCCGCTGCGGTTCGCGACCGTCGACGGTGCACCCGGCGACCTGGCCGGTCTCATCGGCAAGATGTTCGACCCGAGCGTCACGATGGCCGACCTCGAATGGATCCGTGAGGTGTGGCCGGGTCGCATCGTCGTCAAAGGGGTGCAGGACGTCCGTGACGCGAAGGACCTGGCCGGCGTCGGTGTCGACGGGCTCGTCATCTCCAACCACGGGGGTCGCCAGCTCGACCGGTCGCCGTGCCCGCTCACGCTGCTGCCGCAGATTCGAGACGAGGTCGGCGACCGGCTGGCGGTCCTGCTCGACGGTGGGGTGCGCAGTGGCGCCGACGTCGCGGCGGCGGTCGCGCTCGGCGCGGAGGCCGTCCTCATCGGCCGCGCCTATCTGTACGGGCTGACCGCGGCCGGCGAAGCGGGCGTCGATCGCGCACTGACGATCTTGCGTGCCGAGCTGGTCCGCACCCTCCAGCTGCTCGGTGTCTCCGACGTATCCGCACTCGACGCCGACTGCGTCTCCTTCCAGCCAGAGGTGCTCCGATGACCACATCCCCCGACGTACGCCGAGAGGTCGTCCGGATTCGTGACGTCGACGTCGACGTGAGCATCTACGGCACTTCTGGCGTACCGGTCGTCCTGATGCCAGGCGGCGCCGTCGCGTGCTCCGGGTACTTCCCCGACCTGGTCGAGGGACTCGCCGGCCAGACGGTCATCGTCCACGACCGGCTCGGCACGGGGACGTCGCGAACTGCCGAACCGATCTCGGTCCGCAGCTGGAGCGATGACACCGCCACGCTGCTCGACGGGCTCGGGATCGAGCGCGCCCTGCTGGTCGGCCACAGCCTCGGCGGGGCGCTGGCAGCGCAGGTGCTGCTCGATCACCCGGAGCGGGTCGCGGGCGTCCTGCTGCTCGACCCGACGCCCCTCAACGACCGGCCGCTGTGCACGCGGGCATCGAAGGGTGCGGCCGCGCTGGCGCGGTTGTGCCGGCTGCCGCTCGTCGGCGGCGGATTCGAGGCGCTGCTCAAGCGCAGCGGTCGGCCCCGCCGGCTCCGTCCGAGCGCGCGTCAGTCCTTCGACCGCACCTTCTCCGGCTCGTGGCTCGAGGACACCGCAGCCTCGGTCCGGTTGCTCATCGAGGACGCCGACGCGTTCTGCGCACGGGAGGTGTCGCCGACCCGGGTGCCGGCGCTCCTGGTCAGCGCGGACCGCAAGCCGACCAACAAGGCCCGAATCGCTCACACCGAGCTCGCCGCGATGCTCGGCGCACGGCTCGAGATCTGGCCGAAGACCCAGCACAGCCTCCACCTGCAGAAGCCCGACCTCGTCGTCACCCGCACCCGCGAGCTGTTGGAGTCATGTTGAGCATCTCGACCGGCGCCAGTCATCGCGCGCGCTCCCGCTTCGTCGCCAGCGGCGAGCCGTTGGCCGGCGTCGACGCCCTCGTCCTACTCGCAACCACGAGCGATGACGGCCCGGCCCTGCTGCCGACGCGGGCGGCAACTGCCCAGCTGCGCGAGCAGATCGCCGGCTCGCTCGGTGCGGTCGGGTTCGCGGGCAAGCCGGGTCAGCTCGCCCGGATCCCGTTGTCGGCATCCGATGGGCCGAGCGGCGCGACCGTCGTCGGCGTCTCGGCCCAGCCGAGCGAGGAGGAGCTCCTCGGCGCGATCGGCAGCGGGGTACGCGCCAGCAGCGGTGCCGAGCGCCTCGTCGTCGACGTCGACGTGGACGCAGCGGCGGGGCTGCTGCGCGCCGCTCTCGCGACGTACCGCTTCACGGAGTACCGGCCGGCCCTCGCCGATGGGGCGACCCGCGACGTGGCGCTCGTCGCCGACGGCGCGCCAGACTCCGAACGCATCGCCGACCTGGCTGCGGCGGTCTGCTTCGCCCGCGACCTGGTGACCCTCGCACCGGCCGACAAGACTCCGGAGCGCGTCGCCGAGATCATCCAGACGGCTGCGGCGCAGGTCGGCGCGGAGTGCCGCATCTACGACGAGGCTGAAATCCGTGACCTGGGCATGGGCGGACTGCTCGCGGTCAGCAGGGCATCGGCGCATCCGCCCCGGCTGGTTCGCCTCGACGCGCCCGGCGCGGGTGACGCGCGGGTCGCGGTGGTGGGCAAGGGACTCACCTACGACGCGGGCGGGCTCAACCTCAAGCTCGCGATGCTCGAGTCCATGAAGCTGGACATCGGCGGCGCGGCGGCCGCAGCCGCCGCCGCGTTGTACCTCGCCGCGCACCCGGGCCGAGCCGGCCTGACGGTGTGGCTGCCGCTCTGCGAGAACGTCACGTCCGGCAACGCCTACCGCGGCGGCGACGTGCTGCGCATGCGCAGCGGGCTGACGGTTGAGGTCATGAACACAGACGCCGAAGGCAGGCTGGTGCTTGCCGACGCGATGAGCCTTGCGGCCGACGAGCGCCCGGTTGCGCTCGTCACGATCGCGACGCTGACCGGCGCGGCATGGCGTGCCCTCGGAGCGAGGACCGCCGCGTTGATGTCGGCGGATGACGCACTCGCCGAGCGGGTCCTCGCCGCCGCCGCAGCCGGTCATGAGGACGTCTGGCGCATGCCGATGCGTGCCCACTTCGGGAAGACCCTCGAGTCGAAGATCGCCGACCTCAACAACCTCGGGGACGCCCAGAACGGCCAGACCATGGTGGCCGCGGCGTTCCTGAGCCGGTTCGCTCCCGATGACCTGCCGTTCGCGCATTTCGACATCGCGGGCCCGGCGTACAACCACGGCGAGGCCTACGACCACGTACCCGCCGCCGGAACCGGCTTCGGCGTCGCCACTCTCGTCGAGTTGCTGAACCGGCCGTGGTGAGACGGCGCACCCTCGCCACAGTCCTCAGCTGCGTCGCGTTCACCGGCGCGTGCGGTACGACGCTGAACGTTTCCGATGCGCCGGGCGGCACGCCGGCCGGCGAGAACCTCGAGGTGACCACCGCGCCGCCACCGATCACGGTCGGCCACCCGCCGGCGCGGACGCCACCACAGCAGACGGGCGCGGTGCCCGGTCTCAGCGGCTCGCCCGCACACGCCGAGACGCCTACGCCTCCCACCTCACTGCACGCTGGTGCGACCGGTTCACCCACCAAGGCTGCGCCGACGACCGCACCGGTCACGACCGGCTCCGGCCCGGTGCGGGTCGGCGTCCTGTACGTCGGTGGCGTGAGCGCGCTCGCATCCGCTCTCGGCATCCCCGGCCTGTCGACCGGCGACCCCTCGGCCCAAGCGAAGGCGATCGCCGACTACATCAACCCCCACGGCGGCCTTGCCGGGCGACCCATCGCGCTCTATCCCGAGCCGGTCAATGTGTCGCTCACCGCCGCCAACACCGACTCGGCGTACGCCGCAGCGTGTGCCGGCCTGGTGCAGGACGACAAGGTGAGCTTCGTCGTCAGCTATACGAACCTGTCCGCCATAGACCTCGCCTGCTACGTCCACGCGGGAGTGACCGTCCTCGACGACCAGGCGGAAGTGCCCGACAGCACGGCGAACGCCGACGAGAACACGTTCGCCGCTCCCGGAGAGCTCGCGGTCGGCCGCGCAACAGTGGCACTGGTCGACGATCTGTGGCGTCGAGGGTGGCTGAACTCCAAGAGCAAGGTCGGCGCGCTCACCTGGGACACACCCGACGGCCAGGACTTCGCCAGCCACTACCTGGCGCCCGCGCTGTCTCGGCACGGCTTGGCGCTTGCCGCGACGGCGTACGTCAGCCAGGGCACGAGTGGCGCCAACCAGGCCGGATCGGTGCTGCAGTTCCGCACCAAGGGCGTCAACCGGATCATCCCGATCGCCACCAGCCCACTGTTCTTCATGGAGGCGGCTCAGACCCAGGGCTATCACCCCGAGTACGCCGTGACGTCGATCTTCGGACCGGGCGCGTTGGTCGAGTCCACCGCTCCCAAAGCGCAGCTCACGGGCGCCGCCGGCATCGGCTGGGACAAATACCTCGACATCGGCGCCGGCAAGATGCCAGGCCCGGTCAGCGGCAACGAGACACTCTGCTTCAAGATCATGGCGGCGGCCGGTCAACAGTCGTCGAGCAACACCGTGAAAACATTCCAGACCGCGCTGTGCAACGACTTGTTGTTCCTCCAAGCCGCCAGCAAGCGGTTCGGGCTCGGGCCCGACATGCTCACCCTCGCCCGACAAGCCCGATTCGGCTTCCCGCCCGCGGACGCCTTCGCGATCCGACTCGAACCCGGGCGGGCGGACGGCGTCTCGGCGTATCGCGACGTCAGCTACGAAACCAGCTGCGGCTGCTTCCAGTACACCAGCGGCAACCGGGCGCTTCCGGCGGTCGGCTAGCTGACGGAATAGGTGGGGCCCATGTACTCGAAGCAGGAGCACTTCGGCGCCCAGCCCCACTGCCGGTAGACGGATGGCCCGCCGCGCTCGTCGGCGGCCTCGCGACCACGCCCGCCGTACACCGACGCGAGCTGCGTCTTGCCGATGACCGACTTCAGCGCCGCAACGACCGGACCGGCGGAGGTCTGCCCGCCGTCCGCAGCCAACGCAGCCGCGTACAGCTCGAGGCCGTCGCAGGACGTGAAGATCCCCATGTAGTCGTTGTAGCCGCTCGGGCGCAGCCCCTCCGACTTCGCCATGTCCAAGCAGCGCCTCTCGGCGGGGGTCCAGGCGTAGGGCTGATGGTTCGCATCGACGTCGGCCGATGGCTCCCAGCCGAAGCCGTGGAAATGCGACAGCGTCGTGGCGGGAAGGTTGCCCTCGAACGCCGCGCCCGCGGACGTCATCAAATACTGCGGGTGCCAACCCTGGGTCTCAGCGGCAAGCGCGAAGAACAGCGCGGCCGGCCCCTCGGCGAAGACGGTGGTGACCCCTTCGGCCCGGAAGCGCAGCTCGGCGCTGCCGACCTGCCCGACCTCCTTTGCGTCATCCCCCGAACCCTGGGCGCAGTCGAGAGTGAACGTCACGAAGTTGATGTGGTGTGCGGTGAGGTACGGCGCGGCGAGGTGGCTGAAGCCCACGTTGTCATCGGCACAGGTGTCGAGCATGACGCCGAGCTTGGTCTTCGGGGTGAGCAAGCCCGCGGCGATCGCGCCACTGATCCCGATCTTGTAGTGCAGATCCACGCTCGGGTTGGTGGTGGACACCAGCGTCGGGAACTGGCTCTGGTCGGCGATGTCACCGGGCGCGTAGCCCCCGTAGAGGTGCGGGACGCCCGCCTTCGCCAGGCAGCTCTCGAAGGACTCCAGGTAGACGAAGATGTAGCCGACGACTGCGGCGACGTGATGGTCCTGGGTGAAGTCCGCGCACGCCGCCTGGAAGGCCCCCGACCAGTTCGATGCCGCGGTGTCGGTCACGCCGTAGATCGGCACGATCTTGCGGCCGTCGATCCCGCCGCGCTTGTTCATCGCGGCGACCATCGCGTTGTCGATGTCCTCGTCGGCGATCGTCTGACCCGAGTTGGCGATCCCGAACGAGCCCAGGTTCGACACCTTGGTGACGATGAAGCCGATGTCGATCGGCGAGGTGTCGGCAGGCTTTGCCGTCGCACTAGAACCGGTCGCCCGGCCGCCTGGCGCAGCCGCCGTGCCACCGCTCGGCGAGATCCCCGGCGTACCGCCGGCGACACCACCGGCGCGCGTGCCCGCACCAGCGCCGCGGGCGGGGGCAGCAGCGCTCGGCATCGATCCGGCCGCGCTGCTCGGCGTCGATCCGCCGACCAACGGGCTGGACCCGGCCGCCGGCGCGGCGGCGGCGTTGCCGCCTGCGGCCGGGCTCTGGTAGCTCGCCTCGATGGTGCTGCCGCACCCGCACAGCACCCCAACGGCAGCCAGCGCGACAACAGACCGGGTCAGCAACACCCGGCTACGAAACCGCCGGAACGGGCGTCTGTCAAGCGCTTGGATCGAAGGACTTCGATGCCCTATGGTGCCGCCATGGCGTCGCCCACAATCTACGACGTCGCCACGAGCGCCGGGGTGAGCATCTCGACGGTGTCGCTGTGCCTCAACAACCCCTCGCGCGTGGCGTCGGCGACCCGCGACCGGGTCCTCGCGGCGGCGGACTCGCTGGGCTACGTGCCCAAAGCCGACGCGGTCAGCCGGGCCCGCCGAGCGGTCGGCCGGATCGGGGTGATCGCGCCGTTCACCTCCTACCCCTCCTTCGCCCGGCGCCTCAACGGAGTCCTCACCGAGCTCGCCGCCAGCAATCTCGAGGTGGTCGTCTACGACCACGCCTCGGCGGCGGTCTCGCCGTTGCTGGCGAGCCTGCCGCTCACCGGCCGCGTCGACGGCCTGCTCGTGGTGTCGTTGCCGATCGACGAGCAGGTGTGCCGCCGGCTCCAGGAACAAGCGATCCCGGCCGTGTTGCTCGACATCGCCCAGGACGGCTTCGACGTCGTGACCACCGACGACGCCGCGGGCGGACGGCTCGCCGCCCAGCATTTGCTGGAACGCGGGCACACCCGGATCGGCTTCCTCGGTGAGGGATGGGTTGCCGACCACGCCCACCAGTCGCAGTGCGAGCTGCGCCTCGCCGGATTGCGGGCGGCGAGCGCGGCCGCCGGTCATCCGGTCGACGACGCGCACGTGCGCTTCACCGCACACGACATCGACAGTGCCCGCACCGCCGCACACGAGCTCCTCACCGGGACCGACCGCCCGACGGCGGTGTTCGCCCATGACGACCTGCTCGCCGCCGCGGTCCTGCAAGCCGCCGGTTCACGCGGACTCGCGGTGCCGTCAGACGTGGCGGTGATCGGCTTCGACGACTCGGAGATCGCGGTCGCGCTCGGCCTGACAACCATTCGCCAGCCCTTCGAGGCAAGCGGTCAGGTCGCCGCAAGGGCGTTGCTCGAGCGGATGGCCGATCCGGTGCTGCCCACCCGCACGACCACCCTCGACCTCGCGCTCGTCGAGCGCACGACGACCTGACAGGAGCCCCGATGCACGTCGCAGCAGGATTCGAGCCGGTCCGCGAACTGCTCGACAACTCCCCGATGCTTCGCGATGGCGGTGCCGCCTTCGCGGCGTACGTCGATGGTGAGCTCGTCGTGGACGCCCACGCCGGGGTGTCCCGACCAGGGGTCCCGTGGCGGCCCGACAACCTCGCCGTGCTGATGTCGATCACGAAGTCGTTCGCCGCAATGTGCATCCAGATCCTCGACGACCGCGGGGAGATCGATCTCGACGCCAAGGTCGCGAGGTACTGGCCCGAGTTCGCGGCCGCCGGCAAGGCCGAGGTGACGGTGCGGCAGGTCATGCGGCACAGCGCCGGCGCAATCACCGTCCCGCCGCAGCTGGAGCTGCTCGCGGGTGACGGCAACGGCTGGGACGCCTACGACGCCATCGCCGAGGCGATCGCCGCCCAGCCACCGGCCTGGCCGCCGGGAACCAAGCACGGCTACCACGCCCTCACCTTCGGCTGGCTGGTCGCTGAGATCGTCCGCCGCATCACCGGACGCAGCGCTGGGGACTTCTTCCGCAACGAGGTCGTCAAGCCACTCGACCTCGACATCGTGATCGGTGCCGACGACGCCGACCTCGCCCGCGTCGCACTGGTCACGGAGTTCGACACGGCCGCGCTGCCGTACCCCATGCGCAAGATGATGGAGACGCTCTCTCGGAAGATGTGCGATCCGACCACGCCGGCGGGCATGGCATTCGCCGGCAACGGCACCGACTCGGTCATCTCCCGCGTCGTCGATCTGGTCGCTCACGGCGGCATCCTGCGCGCCGAGGTGCTCGCGAGCAGCGGCCTCGCGACCGCGCCCGCGTTGGCGAAGTTCTTCGGGATCCTCGCCCTCGGCGGCGAGGTCGACGGCAAACGCATCGTGTCCGCCGACTCGGTGCGCAAGTGGACGATCCCCGAGGTCACCTCGAGCGACTACGTCTCGACGAGCGCGTTCCCGTCCTGGCTCGTGACGGCGTTACGGCTGGAGCGGCTGAGCAGGTCGACCCGCACGCTCGGCTACCTCTACAACAACCCACCGGCTCGCGGCCCCCGGCCATTCGGCCCGACCCCGACCGCCGTCGGCGGCATGGGTGCCGGCGGGCAGGTGGGATTCGCCGACCCGGTACGACGGGTCAGCTGCGGCTTCGTGCGCACCGCCTTGTCCCACAAGCCCGACTTCGGCAACCAGCTGATCGCGAAGTTCTACGAGTGCTTGGACGGTCGCAGCTGAGCAGCTCCGCCGGCCGGGTCCGCAGCGGTCCGGCGTCGGCGCCCGAGGACCTGATGGCCGAGCTCGTCGAACTGCTGCACGCCAACCTGAGCGTCAACGACGAGCCGGTCGGCGAGGACGTCGCTGCGCTCCGCCGGGCGCTTCGGGGAACGCCTCGAGCGCAGGACGAAACGGTGCTACGCGGGCGGTTCGAGTCGGCTCGACTCTGCCTGGTCGAGGCGACCGGATCCGAGCTGTTCGCCGTCCGAGCCGAGCTTCGTCGTACCCCGCGGTTGCTGGTCGACGGGTGGCACGATGCGCTCGTCGTCCTCGTCCCCGGTTTGCCGCGCAACGCGGACATCGCCTCCCACGCGAGCATCTGCCGGACGGTGAGTCGCATCCATCGGGTAGCGCCGTCGGCCCTCGTGGGGGTGAGCTCACCGGTCGACCGACTTGCGCACGCCGCCCGGGCGCTCGACGAGGCCAGCCGCGCCCTGCGCGAATGCCCCCAGGGCTGCGCGGTTTACGCCGACGACGTCTGGTTCGCCGTCGCGATCTCCCGGCTCCGCGACAGCCTGGCGGACAGCCTCGCCGTCGGCGGGCCCCTCGCGCGGCTCGATGAACTCGGGAAGGGCGGCGCCGAGCTGCGCGCGACATTGACCACCTGGCTGCGCCACGACGGCGACGTCCGCGGCGCGGCCCAACAGCTGCACCTGCACCCGAACAGCCTGCGTTACCGGCTTCGCCGCGCGGCTGAGGTCACCGGCATCGACTTCGCCGACCCGCTCCAGCGACTGGTCACTCTGCTCGCACTGACCGGCGACTGAATCCTTCGAATATCTCCGTCCGCCGTTCGAAGTAGCACACAACCCGGCCCCGGGACGGGGACAAAAGGGGCGGAGCGGGCAAATCGATACGGGTTGTGTGCTACTTCGGGGAGGGGGCGCACCGGCGCGGCGGGCGCGCGCGGCGGGCACTCGTGGCGGAGGGCGCTTACGACTTGCGCGCGGTCGCCTTGCCGCCCTTGCGACCGGCCTCGCGCTTCTGCGCGGTCGTTCCGCCCTGGGAAGAGTCCGACCGGCGGGTGCCTGATCCGCTCGCCTTGCCGCCGCGACTCGAGGCGCCCGGGGAGTTCGCGATCTTCGCCGCGCGTTCCTTGGACATCCCCTTGTCCTTGAGCGCCTCGTACTGCTTCTCGTTCTTCACGTTCGCACGGGTTCCAGGCATGTCGTACCTCCGATCCGGTTGTTCCCTGGAACTGCCCGAGCATGTGTCCGGCCGGACCGGCGAGGGCTACTGCTCGACCACTCGCGGAAGCTCGTCGAGCAGCTCGCGGGCGAGGTAGCCGACCGCGCCGACCCGGTGAGCGAGCCGGTCGCCCGCGCCGGCGTGCGCGGTCAGCCCCCACAGCGCAGCGGCCGTCGGCGTCGCGCCGCGGGCGGCGAACCCGGCGATCGCGCCGGCCAGCACGTCTCCCGAGCCGGAGGTGCCCAGGCCGCTGTTCCCCTTCGGCGTGCGCCACATTTGTCCGCTTGCCGAGGCGACGGTCGACCCGAGCACGACGACCGCCTGAAAGCGCCGCGCGATGGCGGCGGCGCGATCACCGTCATCGCCGGCCGACCCCGAAGAGTCCTCGAGAAGCATGTCGGCCTCGGTCGCGTTCGGCGTCAGGATCAGCGCAGGGCGAGCGGTCTCACCGGTGAGCGCCTCGCAGGTGAGCGCCAACGCATCGAGGACGACGGGGATCTCCCGCGGCAACCGGTCGAGCAGTTCGGCGACGAAGCGGCGGGCCGATTCCGGGGCGCGCATGCCCGGCCCGAGCAGCACGACGTCTGCCCGCTCGGCGGCGTCGAGCGCTGCGGCCGCGGCAGCAAGGGACAAGGCGCCGGCGCCGGTCTCCGGCAACCCGATGACGGCGGCCTCGGGAAGCGCGACCGCCGCGGCGACCGCCGTACTCGCGACCGTGGCGACAGTCAGCCGCCCGGCTCCGGCGCGCAGTGCCGCGAGGCCGGCGAGCAACGGAGCGCCCGGCGTCGAGACCGAGCCACCGATGACGGTGACCGACCCGCGATCGTTCTTGTCCTCGGCTCTGCGCGGGTCCGGCAGCGGCCACCGCTGGCGCAGCGCCACCCCGTCGACGAGCTCGGGTTCAGTCATGTGAGGTGACCGGGGTTCGGGCGGCCTGCTCGACAGCGGTCGTGTCGGCGAAGGCGTCCAGCGCGAGGCGCCCGTCTTCGCGCTCGTAGCGGGTCACCGAGCAGTTCGGGACGAGCCCCGACAGCGCGACTGCGTCAGGTACGGCGAGCTGCTCGACCACGTAACGCGTCACCAGCACCGTGACGTCGTGGGTGAAGACCATCACCCGCTCCTCGGGAGCGGTGAGCCGCAGCTCGAGCAACGCCGACCGGACACGCAGTGCGACGTCCGCCCACGACTCCCCTGCCGGCGGGCGGTACCAGAACTTGCCGAGATAGTCGTGCCGGCTCGCCTCATCCGGAAAGGCGTCCATGACGCCCGCGCGGGTGAGCCGGTCCAGCACGCCCTGCTCACGGTCACGGAAGCGCTCGTCGACGAGGCGCGGCAACGCGTCGAGCTGCGCCACCCCCAAGGCGATCTCAGCGGTCTGCTGGGCGCGCCGGTACGCCGAGCTGACGACCAGGCTGGGCTTTCGGTCCGCTGGTTGCTCCTTCAACCAGTGACCCAGCGCCTCGGCTTGCCGCTCGCCGGTCTGCGACAGCGGTACGTCGATGTCGTTGACGGCGATGTCGAGGCGCAGCGAGCGGGCCTGAGCGGCGGCGAAGTCGGCGACGTTCGCCGTGCTCTCGCCGTGCCGGACGAGCCAGAGCGACCTCGGCCAGGGGAACTCCTGCACGTCACTTCCGGTGCCCAGTGCGTGCCGGTTTCACGCCCTGTCGTCAACGCGACCCGCGTCGCCGGGATGGAGCCGCAGCGTTGAAATTCCAGCCCGAGAGAACTTGCGAATCGAGTTATAGGTTGTCTACACTCCAGTTGTTCAGTTCGGAAGGTGCCGCCTGCCGGGCGCGCCTTGAACCCTTGGAGGTGTGCAGATGCTGCTGGAGCGCTTTGACCCCTTCCTCGCCGAGTTCGACCGAGTCGCCCAGCGCACGTTGGGCACCGCCGACGGCATCGGTCTGCCCATGGACATCGTTCGCAGCGGTGACGACCTGGTCGTCCGCATGGATCTGCCGGGCGTCGTGGAGCAGGACATCTCGATCACCCTGGAGAACCGGACGCTGACGATCGCCGCGCCGCGTCGTACCGCCTACGGCGAGGGCGACCAGGTGCTGTTGCAGGAGCGGTTCGACGGCGAGATCAGCCGCCGGGTACGGGTGCCCGAGTGGGTCGACGGCGAGGCCGTCACTGCCGACTACAACGCCGGCGTGCTGACCGTCCACCTGCCGCTCGCCGAACGTGCGAAGCCCCGCACGATCACCGTCGGAGCCGGCGCGCCTGCCGCGGAAATCGGCAGCTGACCGATGATTCACCGTGAACAGCGGCCTTACGACGACCCCTCGCGGCCGCTGTTCACGGTCGGCCAGGTCGCCGAGATGCTCGATGTGCAGCAGGCGTTCCTGCGTCGCCTCGACAGCCACGACCTGGTCTCACCCGCCCGCTCCGAGGGCGCGCAACGGCGTTACTCGATCTCCGACATCGACCGGGTGAACGAGATCCGGGTCCTCGTCGAGGAAGGTCTCACGCTCGCCGGCGTACGCCGGGTGTTGGAGCTGCAAGCGCAGGTCGCCCGGATGAAGGCCGAGATCGCCACGCTTCGCAACGCCGCGTCCTGACCGCACGCCACGATCTGACCGCACGCCGTCGCCGCGGACCCCGCCGACGTCAGCCGTCGAGGAATCGCGCGGTGAGCGCCGCAGCGACCGCGGGCGCGGCGTAGTCGACGGTGTGGGCCGCGCCCGCGACCTCCGCGGTCTGCGCGTCAGCGGCGAGGCCGGCAAGCCGGTCGAGCCACGCCGCCGGTGCGATCCGGTCCTCGCTGCCCCGGATCAGCAACACGGGCTGCCGCACGCAGCCGATGCGCTGCTCCGGCTGGTCGTTCAGACCCGCGAGCAAGGCGAACCACGGCGTCCGGACCCCGCTCTGCGCGTAGCTGCGCAGCAATGACACCGCCAGTGACGGCGGTTCCTTCGGCGCGATCCGCAGCCATCGGGCGAACACCGTCGGCAGCGTGCGCGCCGCGGCGTCGAACGTCGGGCCGATCAGCACCAGCCGCCGCGCCGCCGACGCTGAACGAGCTGCCGCGGCCAGGACGATCTCGGTGCCGAACGAGTTGCCGATCAGGTCGACCGGCTCGCCGACGTAGCCGTCGAGGAACTCCAGCAAGGCGTCGGCGAACTCGTCCACGGTGCGGCATCGCCGCGGCGCGCGGCTGTGACCGAAACCCGGCATGTCCGGTACGACGACCAAGCGGCCGGTCGCGGCGAGCTCCGTCGCGTGCGGCATCAGGTAGTCCCCCGCGCCGAGTCCGGGCACCATCACGACCGGCGGAACATCGCCACCGTGCTGACCGACCGAGCGAATGTGCCACGTCGTCACGCCGATGGTGCGCCGGCAGCTGCGCGGGTCAGTCATTGCGCGAGCCACTGCACGCCGTAGCGCTCCCCGCCGGCGACGACGGCCTGCTCGACGTGCTCGATCGGCAACGGCGCGGGCAGCGGCAGAGGCGAGCCGAAACGGCGCAGCGAGTCCGAGTAGTTCACCAGCGAGGCGAAGTCGGCAGGCCATCGGCGGGCGGCCACGCCCGCGAGCTCGGTCACCATGCCGCGTTCGGTGCCGACCTCGAGCCAACGTTCGGCCGCGGCGTAACCCGCGGAACGTACGCCGTGCGGGAACAACGTGACGAGCAGCTCGGCGAGCGCGGGTCGATCGGCTGCCGCGAGGTAGGTGTCCAGCGTGGCGAGTGACGGCTCGGTGCCGAACGTGAGCCACAGCGGCACGCTGCGCGTGGCGAGCATCCAAGTCGGCTCGACGCAGATGAAGGTCTCGGCGACCAGCCGCGACGGGCGCTCCCCCATCCCGGCAAACCAGTCGCGGTAGATGTCAGCGACCAGACCGCTGGGCGACTGGGGGTCCGGAAAGCGGATGCGGACGAGCCGGTAGCCCTCGGCGGAGGCGAGCGCCGCCAGGTCGTCGGCCAGCGCCTGCTCGAAGCCCCACTCCGCCTCGGGTGAGTGGTCGTCGACACCCGGGAAATCCCACGTGCCGACCGACGCGCGCTGCTCGCTCAGGAAGCGGCTGACCCGCTCGCTGCCGTCGACGTACTCCTCCGGGTCGAGGCCGCCGACCGCGCCTTGCTGGTAGACGTGCCGCTCGCCGCGCCGGGTGACCGGCCACGCCGTGGTGCAGTCGACGACGAGGATGGTGCCTCCGGGCACGAGCGTGTCACGCAGGTAGCGGCGGTAGGCCTCGGTCAGCGCGCGCAGCTTCATGCGGAAGTAGGCGATCCTTGCCACCATCAGCCGGTCCTGGTTCGGGTCGTGCATCTGGTGGATCTGCAGCCCGGGCTCACGCTCCAGCAACCGCTGCGAGGTGGTGGCCGCCAAGGAGGCATCTGACCGGCAGTCGTCAGGGTCGCCGCGGCGCTTGACCGGAACCAGGAACGTCTGCGGCAGCCACGGCACGCCCATCGCGGCGCACAGGTGCATGATCGCGCCGTTCGACGACCCGATCGCAACGGCCGGGCAGCGCCGCGGTCCGTACCTCTCGGTCACCCACGAGCTGAACCGCTCCGGGTCGACGTCGACGAGCTGGTCAGGCCGGACACCCTCGGTTGCTCCGTAGCGGCAGAACGTCTGCTTCCTGATCTGCTCGGGCAACAACCCGCTGGCCCGGACCAGGTGCGCGGCAGTCCGGGATCGACCGAGGCGGCGGTACGGCTCGCGATGCAGCGCCGCCGCGAGGGCCCGAACCAGGCCGGTGGCCGAGTCGAAATCCGCGACGAACCGCGGCGGGCTGGTCATGACGGGCTCCCCGGCGTCTGTCCCTGACCACTCCCCGTCGCGGAGGTCGCGAAACGCGCGAGACGGCCGCCGACTAACCGGCGAGCGCGGCGCCGATGCGCACGGTGAATCCGTCGCTGTCGGCGATCATCGCGACGTCGAGGTCGAGCTGGTGGGTGATCCACAGCCCCCGCCCCGCCTCTTCGGCGTCCGGGCTCGGGAGCAGCCCGACCAGCGGGTCGGCCGGGCCGTCGCCGCGGTCGTGAACGGCTAGCAGGACGCGGTCGTCGGCGAGCCAGCCGCGCACGGTCACCGGGGCGCGGCCGTGGCGGTGCGCGTTGACGAGTGCTTCGGTTGCCGCGAGAAGCAGCGCGTCGAGCCCGTCTCGGCCGATGCGATCACCCACGAGGTCGCGGATGGTGCTGCGAACGTCCGAGGGCGCGGGAGCCGCCAGCACGACGGCCGGTGCCGTGAGCTCCAGCGGATCCGCCGGCGCCGACCGGAAGTCAGCGAGCCGTCGCGGCTCCCGGTAGCTGTCATTGGTGAGGTGCGTGCCGTCGTGACCGAGCACGATCTGATGCAGGCTCCGCGCCTGGGTGATGACATCCGCGGGCGCGATCCGCGTGTCGTACAGGCAGGGCGCCCACACCGGCAGGTCACCGAGGGCGCGATCGACCGCCGCCTCGTAGCGGTCCCACCCGACGTAGGAGATGCCGTAGCCGGGATGGGGCACGTTGCCGGCAATGCGGACCCGGGGCGCTCCGGCCGAGAGCCGTCGCTGGATGGCGGTACGCCAGCTGCCCAGCGCCTTGGCAGGCGTGGCATACGGACTCGCGTCGCTGATGTAGGAGATCGTCGGGGTCTCGGGCAGCCAGTTCCGCAGCAGCGCCGTCTTGTGCTCGTCGTAAGCGAAGATCACCGGCTCGCCGTTCGCCGCACCTTGCTGCGCGAACGGGACGATCAACGCCCGGAAGTCCTCGTCGGATCCGTAGAAGCCGACCTCGTGGAGGTAGCCGGGCGCAGCCTCGCGCGTCGCGGGGGCGTGCGCGCTCATCGACAGAACTCCTGCGCCGGGTTCGACATATCGGGGATCGCGGCGGGTCGGTGCACGCGCATCGGGTGTGGAACCGTTTCCGTCACCCCCACTGCCGCCGCTGCGACTGTAACGCGTGCCCGCGAGAGCACCTGGCAACTGGTGTCTCGCCACGCTGTGGCCTGCGCCACGCGGCCGATTCGGGCGGCGCGGCGGCGGGTATCCGCCCGGTGTGCAGACTCTCGCGTCGCGGGACGCCACGGCCGCGACCGTCGTACGCGAGCAGTGGGCGGACCTGGTCACCAACGCCGGACACGACCTGTCCACTCCGCTCGGGGTGGGCGCTGCGGCCACCGCGCTGCTGGAGGTGATGCCGCCGTTGGCATTGCCCGGCACCGGCCGCACCTGGGAGCGGTTCGAGGCCCTCGCGGCGATGGGTGCCGCCGACCTGTCCGTGGCGCGGATCCTGGAGGCGCACTTCGACGCCGAAGCCATCCTGCACGAGCTCCACGCGGCGGACCTCGCGCAACCCGGCCGGCTGTGGGGGGTGTGGGCGGCGCAACCGCCGACCGCCCGCGTCGAGGCGCGCCGCGGCGCGGGCGAGTCCTGGTCGTTGGCCGGCACCAAGGCGTGGTGCAGCGGCGCGACGGTGTGCTCGCACGCGCTCGTCACCGCGACAGCCGCCGACGGGCCCCGGCTGTTCGCGGTCGCGCTCGCCGACCCGGCCGTGCGCCCCGGCCCGGACGAATGGGCGAGCGCGGCCCTCGCGGCTGCCGACACCAGGGCGGTCGAGTTCCGTGACGCCTCCGCACGGGCGATCGGCCGAGCCCAGCACTACGTCGCCCGGCCCGGGTTCTGGCACGGCGCGGTCGGCGTCGCGGCGGTCTGGTACGGCGGAGCGCTCGGCGTCGGCCGCCGACTGCTCGAGGCGGGCCGCCGCGGCGACATCGGTGACATCGGCCGGGCCCATCTCGGTGGGGTCGGTGCATCGCTCGCGGCGGCGCGAGCGGCGTTGCGCGACGCGGCGACGGCGATCGACGACGATCCGCAGGACGCGTCAGGATGCGCCGCGATCCGAGCACGCGAGACCCGAGCCGTCGTCGAGGCGTCGGCGCTCGAGGTGATCGACCGGGTCGGCCGGGCGCTTGGGCCGGGGCCGCTGGCGTCGGAGCCCGAGCATCAGCAGCGCGTCGCGGATCTCACCTTGTATCTGCGGCAGAGCCACGCGGAGCGCGACCTCGCCGATCTCGGCGAACGCCTGATCTCCTCCCCGCTCACGTGGTGACGGTCGAGATCGCCCAGGACGGCACCGCCGAGAGCGAGTGGCAGAGCTGGCTCGGCAGTCGGGACTGGCCTGCACTCGACGCGGTCGAGCCCGGGCGGCGGGTGGTCGTGGTCGCCGCGCATCCCGACGACGAGGTGTTGGGGGTCGCGGGGCTGCTCTCGCGCCTGGCGCGACACCACCCGATCGTCGTGGTCTGGGCGACCGACGGCGAGGCCTCCCACCCGCACTCCACCGCCGTAGCTCCCAGCGAGCTGGCGCGGATCCGGCGCGCGGAGTCGCGCCGCGCACTGACGCGGCTCGGCATCGCCCCGGTGTCTGCTCGCCATCTCGGTCTGCCGGACAGCGGGCTGGCCGACCGGGAACACGACCTGCGACGTGAGCTGGAACGCCTGGTCACCCCGTACGACATCGTGATTGCGCCGTGGGCGCACGACGGCCACCCCGACCACGAAGCCGCCGGGCGAGCCGCACGGTCGCTGGGCACCACCTGCTGGGAGTACCCGATCTGGGCCTGGCACTGGGCCGGTCCGGACGACCCGCGAGTGCCGTGGCAGAGCCTGCGACTGGTGCCCGGCGTCGACACGGAGCGCAAGGCTGCCGCGATCTGCGAGTTCGCCAGTCAGGTGCAGCCGCTGGGACCCGACCCGGCGGACGCACCGATCCTCCCGCCGCAGGTGCTGGCGCACTTCACTCGACCCTTCGAGGTCGTGTTCGGATGACCCTGCATCAGGAATACTTCGACCGGATGTACGCCACGTCTGCCGACCCGTGGTCGCTGGACAGCCGCTGGTACGAACAACGCAAGTACGCGATCACGATGGCCGGCTTGTCCCGGCCGCGATATCGCTACGCCTTCGAACCCGGCTGCTCGGTCGGCGTGCTGAGCGCGCAGCTGGCCACCCGCTGCGACTCCTTGCTGGCAGCCGACGTCGCCCCGGCCGCGGTCGCGGCGACCCGGGCCCGCCTGGCCGACGCGCCGGGAGCGGCGGTTGAGGTCATGAACATCCCGGCGCAGTGGCCGGTGGGCAGCTTCGACCTCATCGTGCTGTCGGAGGTGGGCTACTACCTGTCCCCCGACGACCTCGACGCCCTGGTGGCTCGCGCCGTCGGGAGTCTCGACAGGGACGCAGAGCTGTGCCTGGTGCACTGGTGCCATCCGGTCGCGGACTATCCGATGCTCGGCGACGAAGTCCACGACCGGTTCCTCGCCGAACCCGGGTTGCGATCTCTCGCTCACTACGACGATCCCGACTTCCGGCTGGATCTGCTGACCTGGGCCGACGCCCCGACACCGGCCCAACGCGAAGGCCTCGTCTGATGACCGCCGTCATCGACAAGGTGGCCGTCGTCATCCCGGCGCACGACGAGGAGTCGCTACTGCCGGCCTGCCTGGACGCGGTGCGACTGGCGATCGAGTGCGTCGACGTGCCGGTCGAGGTCGTCGTCGCACTCGACGACTGCCGGGACGCGAGTGCGTCGGTCGTCGCCGTTCGACCGTGGGCGGCCACCGTCGAGCTGTCGGCTCGCAACGTGGGCGCCGCGCGCGCCGCCGCCACCGCCTACGCGTTGGGTGTGACCGCCCGGTCGGTGGCGGAGCGGATCTGGATCGCGACGACCGATGCCGACACAGTCGTCCCGGCGCATTGGCTGGCCAGTCAGCTCGCGCTCGCCGATGCCGGCTACGACCTGGTGATCGGCACCGTCGACGTCGACGACTGGTCCGCCCATCCGCCACACACCGGCCCGAGATGGCGCGCGACCTACACCCCTGCCGACCATCATCCGCACGTGCACGGTGCGAACCTCGGAGTGCGCGCCTCGGCGTACCTCGAAGTCGGTGGCTGGCCGACGGTCGCCGTCGACGAGGACGTCTCGCTGGTCGCGGCGCTCACCGGACGACGCATCGCCCGCAGCGCGGCGCATCCGGTCATCACGAGCGCCCGCACCGATGCTCGCGCCCGTGGCGGGTTCGGCGACACGTTGGTGGCACTCGCCGGCTGACCGAGCTGGTGTGCGGACCGCGACCGCCGGGTAGCCCGCCGACATGACCCTCGACGAGCGCCTGGACGAAGTGATCGAGGAGGTCGAGCGGGCGAGGCTGCTCGACCCGGCCGGCAACGCCGTGCGCGCGGCCGGGCAGCGGGTGCTCGGCAACCCGCGGGCACGCGACGTGCTGTCCGGAAGGCCGATCGGGCACGCGCTGCACCCGGCGCTCACCCTGGTGGCCGGCGGATCGCTGCTCGGCGCGACGCTGCTCGACGTCGTCGGCGGACGCGGCGGCCGTGACGGCGCGCGCCGGCTGGTCGCGGTCGGTCTGCTCGCCGCGTTGCCGACGGCGGCGAGTGGCTGGTCGGACTGGCTCGACACCGAGGAGGCGGAAAGCCGCGTCGGACTGGTGCACGCGCTCAGCAACGGCATCGCGCTACTCGCCTACACCCGGTCCTGGCGATCCCGCCGGCGCGGCCGGCTCGGCCTGCCGAGCAGCTTGGCCGGCGCGGCGGCGCTCGGAGCGGGCGGTTGGCTCGGTGGCCACCTCGCCTTCGCGCTGGGGGTCGGGGTCGACACGACCGCGTTCCAGACCACAGCGACGGACTGGACCGACGTCGCGGCAGCCGCAGACATCGACGACCGTCTCCAGCAGGTCGACCTCGAAGGTGTCCCGCTGCTGGTGACCAGGGTCGACGGCCACGTCGTTGCGGTCGCCGACCGCTGCACCCATCGCGGCGCGCCGCTGTCCGACGGCACCCGCGACGGCGACTGCGTCGTGTGTCCGTGGCACGCCAGCGTCTTCTCGCTGCGCGACGGCAGGGTGCGGCGCGGACCCGCCACCCGCTCCCAGGCCAGCTATGAGGTGCGTGAGCTCGACGGGCGCATCCAGGTCCGGCGCAACGAGAACCGGTCGCTGCGGCGCAACCCGGTCGGGACGTAGCGGCACGCACCGCCGAGAGCCGCATCGGTCGCCCCTAGCGGAAGGCGGGACGGCCGGCGCTCGACGGGATCCGATAGAAAAAGGGTCACCCCACCGAGCCGGAGGCTGCCGTGACCGCACCCGTCGTCCACCCCGATCGCTTCTTCATCGACGGCGAGTGGGTGATGCCCTCCTCCTCCGCGACGATCGACGTCATCGACTCCTCGAACGAGGAGGTCTTCTTCTCGGTCGCCGAAGCACAGGCCGCCGACATGGAACGGGCGATCTCCGCAGCGCGCGCCGCCTTCGACAGCGGGCCGTGGCCGTTCCTCGCCCACCGCGAGCGCGCGGAGTACCTGCGCCGGCTGAGCAAGGAGCTGTCAGCACGCGCCGACGCCCTCGGTGAGATCTGGCCACGGGAATCCGGTATCCTCGCGATCATGGCGAAGTACGCCGCGCCGGCGTTCGCCACCACCTTCGACTACTACGCCGGGCTCGCCGACACCTTCGCGTTCGAGGAGCGCGCACAGCCCACCGGAGGCGGGTCGTTCGGGCTGATCGTGCGCGAGCCGGTCGGTGTGGTCGGCGCGATCATCCCGTGGAACGCGCCGATCCAGCTGGCGATCTACAAGATGGCACCTGCTCTTCTCGCCGGCTGCACCGTCATCCTCAAGGCGTCTCCGGAGGCGCCGGGCGCGGCGTACCTGCTCGCCGAGTGCGCCGAAGCCGCAGGCCTGCCCGCCGGCGTGTTCAACGTGCTGACCGCCGACCGAGAGGTCTCGGAGATGCTGGTCCGCGACCCGCGCATCGACAAGATCGCCTTCACCGGATCGACCGCGGCCGGGCGCCGGATCGCTGCGCTTTGCGGCGAGCGGATCGCCCGCTACACCCTCGAGCTCGGCGGCAAGTCCGCCGCCGTCATTCTCGACGACGCCGACTTCGCGCAGGCCGCCGCGACGATCGCCGGCGCGGAGTGCATGATCTCCGGCCAGGTCTGCTCCTCGCTCACGCGCCTCGTCGTCCCGCGCAAGCGCCACGACGAGTTCGTCGACGCGCTGGCCGGCACGTTCTCGCAGATCGTCGTCGGCGACCCGTTCGACCCGGCGACGCAGATGGGTCCACTTGCGATGGCGCGTCAGCGCGACAAGGTGCTCGACCTGATC
>DASZRO010000107.1 GCA_035550055.1 Mycobacteriales bacterium
TGGTAGAGGCTGCTCGCGGTCCGGGAGTACCGGTAGATCGCGGCGGTGTCCATCGCCGACCAGCGCCCGTCGATGCCTTGGACAAGGTTCGGGATGACGAGGTGCGTGTGCAGCTGCGGGTCGCCCGCCCGGCTGGACCGATGGTCGAACGCCGCCACGATCAACCCGGACGTGCCGATCCGGTCGGCCCGTTGCCCGTCGCCCTGATGCCCACGAGCCGCGGTCGCCGCGTGCCGTTGCAGGTAGGCGATCACCTCGCCGACCGCGACTTCGTGCGCGGCCCTCGCGGCGGCTGCGACAGCAGGGTCGCCGAGGGCGTAGAGCACCGACACGCTCTTCGGCGCCGACACCGTCACGTCCAAACCCGCACGGCGGATGTCGACCTGCTCCCCGGCGTGCGCGGCCGCGCCGGCGTACCGGTCCGTCCCGTCCGACCCGCAGTAGAGCGCCACCGGATCGACGCCAAGCGCATCGCTGACCCGGCGGACGACCGCGACATCCAGCAACGACGACTCCCCCGCCGCGAGCCGTCGCGCCGCCACCTCGACAGGCTTCGCCAAACCCCGTTCGAGGGGTGGGTGACCTGCCGACTCGATCGCCCGGAGCAGCGGCTCAGCGGGCAACCGGCTGCGCGGATCGGCGCGCAACACCGGCGCGACCAGTCGCGCGCCTTCCGGACCGCAGCCCGCGAGCAGCGACTTGAGCAACTCCTCATCGCCGTCGGTCAAGTCACCGGACAGGCCGACCGCTGCCGTCCCGTCACCGAGCCACCGGCCGCGCGGCTCGCCCGCACCGGTGTAGTAGTCCAGCTCGCAGCCGGCCTGCCGGTCCAGGTAGTAGGTCGCCGCGTCAGCCGCGCCGACCCGCCCAATCGAGATCACGCCCGGATGCTGCAACCAGGGCGTACCCACGAACGTCCCCGTCACTTGTCACGTGACGGGAATCGAACGTGAAATTCGTCCGTCCCGACGGACCGTCAGTCGACCGTCACTGGGTGCTGCGGCGTCCTGCTAACCCGTTACTGACAGGCTGCGGGTACGGTTCGAGCCGGCCGAAAGCGTCCGACCCGCGGCCTACCCTGAGCGGCATGAACGAAGTCCTGACCTGCGCCTACTGCGGGAAGCAGTTCCAGGCCAAGATCCGTTCCGGACCGCCACCGAAATACTGCTCCCAGGCCCACCGGCAGCGGGCCTACCAGGACCGCCGCCGCACCACAGAGCCCGATCAGGTCGAGAAGCTCGAGGCGCGCGTCCGACTACTCGAATACGACAACCGCAAGCTGCGTGAAGCCCTCGACGCGTCAGAGGCTTACGCCCAACAGCTCGAAGACCAGCTCCGCCCACCCCGGCCCGGGCGCGAGCACCTCTACGGCATCGACCCGACGGCCATCCCAGAACCGCCCGCGCCCACGACCCGCTGGCGGCGCGGTCGCCGGACCAACTAACCGTCCGAACCGGCCGCCGTATCCGCGCGAAGCGCAGATACAAGATGTGTGGGGATGCTATGCCGTGGGAGTCAGACACGGTCGCGATGGGCGCTGGCCAGCCAGGCCCGGGTGTCGAGGAGGTCGTGTGGCCCGGGTGGTGTCGGCCGGTTGGGGTCGACGCCGACGGCGCAGACGACGGTGGTGACGGGTTCGTTGCGGTTCCGCCCGGCGGGCAGGATCCAGTGCGTGATCACCAGGTAGTAGCCCCCGGTCTCGGCGAGGACGGTAATCACGTCGTCGTCGCGAGCCCGCAGTGCCGCCCGGTAGGTGGCGAAGTCGTCGATCGCCAGCACCTGGTCATTGACGATTCGGATCAGGCGGTAGCCGGTGCTCATTGGGTCACCGTGCCCTGGAGCGGGGCGGCTGGGGCGGGTGCGGTGACGGTTAGTGGATAACCCGGGGAGATTGCGGCGCGACTGGGCGGTGTCCGGTGGCGTGGGTGGAGGTCCAGGGTTAGCCGGTCTTGGGGGCCATGATCAAGACGGTGCCTTGCGCGACGCCGGCACCGCGCCCGTCGTTGGTGATCTCGACCCGGACCACCGCGGTGCGTTTCGTCACCGCGATGATCTCTGACTCGGCGCGGACTGTCCCGGCGCGGATCGGGGCGAGCAGGTTGAGCTTGAACTCGGTGGTGGCTGCCCACGAGCCGTGGGAGATCACGGTGTAGAGGACTGCGCCGAGGACGTGGTCGGTAAGGGCGCTGATCACGCCGCCATGCAGGCTGCCGAACGGGTTGAGCAGCTCCTCGCGGACCTCCAGCTCGCAGGCCAGCCGGCCGGAGGCGACCTCGACGGTGTGGATGCCGAGATATCGCGGCAGTCCGCCGCCTGCGTCGGACGACAAGGCTCCGAGGGCTTGTTGGTTCTCGGGCGCGAGCGCCGGGAGGTCTGGTTTCGGTAGCGGCACGTGTGGCTCCAGTGTGGTCGACGGCGATGTTCGATCGTGAGGGCCTGGTTGGTGCGGTTGCGCGCGGGTCGGTGCTAGGTGGCCGGCGGGGTCATGGCGCTACACAGTGCTGCGAGAGCGGGCAGTGCGGCGCTGAGGTTGTCGCGTTGACCGACTGGCACTGCAGACAGCGCGTTGTGGACGGCCGATCGTCGAGTCTCCCGAGCGGCTGCGTAGGCCGCGACTCCTCTGGTGGTGGCCTGCACGAGCCACACTCGCTGGTCGTTGGGGTCGGGCTGGCGGGTCACGAGTCCAGCAGTCTCGAGCCGGTGGATCAGCTGGGAGGTGCCGGCCCGACTGGCACCGAGCCGGTTCACGATCTCGGTCTGGGTGACGGTCGCCGGAGGCAGGCACACCTGCAGCACGAGGGCGGCGCTGGCTCCGAGCTCGTCCTCGCCCGGCAGGTGGCGCAGGGCGGGGGCGACCTCGTCGATCCAGGCCAGGACCTGGTCGACCAGGTCAGCGCGTGACACAGGATCGGTACGCGGCCGGCCTTGTCGAGCCGGCGGCGGTGGTGGTGTCACCGCTTCTTCGCGGCGCGTCGTGGCGCAGTCAGCCCGCCGAGAAGGATCTGCTGGACCAGTTCGATGATGTGGTCGACATCGTTGGTCGTCGAGGTCACCATGATCCCGAGGCCGGCCATGGTGACCGCGCCGAAAATGGTGGCTGCGGCGCCGACCGGATCGTCCATGGGTCGAAGTGATCCATCGGCGGCGCCCTCGGCGAGCAGTCGGTCCAACGGTGCGTAGAACGCCTCGTTAATCGCGGCTGCGATCTCCGGCAAGCGTCCGGCCCGACCGAGGTCGCCGATCAGCGCCCGGCACACGGCGGGGTGTTCGAACATGAGGCGGAGCTGGGCGTCGATGACGGAGCGGAGCCGTTCTTCGCCGGTTCCTGGAGCGCTGGCCGCGACCGCGACATCTCCGGCGACGAGGGACAGAAAGTCGTGGAACAGGAAGGCGAGGACTTCTTCCTTGCCGGCGAAGTAGTAGTACAGGGTCGCTTTCGGGACGCCGGTGACCTCGGCGATCTCTTCGATCTTGGTGTTGTCCAGTCCCTGGTCGGCGAGCAGCTCGCCGGCTCGGTAGAGCTTGGCGGCGAGCTGGGTCGGGACCGGTCGCATATCGGGCAGCTCCTGTTCCCACGGTATATGCCAATGATTTAGACTTCGAGTACAAACTATCGGTTGGGAGGTCGGTGTGCGTCAACCCACCTCACGCCCGCGCGCGCTTGCCCATCCGGTTGATCGTCTGGTCCGCGGGTCGCTGCGCCGGCCGTGGTTGGTGCTCGGTGTGTGGGCGGTGCTCGCGATCCTGCTGAATACCGCGGTCCCGCAGCTCGAGACGGTCGTGCAGCACAGCAGCGCGCCGTTTTTCCCGGCGAGCGCCCCGTCGGTGCGGGCGTTGGAGGCCATGGACAAGGCCTTCGGTTCGGGTGACACCCGCTCAGACGCGTTCGTAGTCCTGGTCGACACCGCTGGGCTATCCGCGTCGGACACGACCACCTACCGCGGGCTGGTGCGGGGAATCGCCGCGCAGCCTCAGCGGGTTCCCGACCTGCAGGATTGGATTGACCATCCGCAGCTTCGACGGGTTCTCATCAGCAAGGACCATCGCGCGACCTATCTGCCTCTGGGGCTCTCGAGCGATATCGGGTCGGCCGCGTCGATCGCCGACGTCAAATGGCTCCGCTCACTCGCTGCGACGGTGCCACGCGGGCCGACCACCCGCGTCTATGTCACCGGGGACCCGGCGACCATCACTGACCTGAACGACACGGTCGACCGAACCTCGAAGCGGATCACCGTGATCAGTCTGCTCGCGTTGATCGCGATCCTGATCCTGATCTACCGCCGGCCGGTCACCATTCTGGTGCCGCTCGCGACGATCGGCATCGCCGTGGCCTGCACCCGCGGCGTGCTCGCGCTGTCCGGACAGGCCGGGTTCCCGGTGTCGACCTTCACCCCGGCGTTCATCGCCGCGATCGTGCTCGGCGCGGGAACCGACTACACCGTGTTCTTGATCGCCCGGTTCCAGGAAGAGTTGCGTAACGGACTCGAGCCACGCGAGGCGATCGCCGTCGCCGGCGTAAGGATCGGGCGCGTGCTGGCGGCCTCCGGCGCGACCGTCATCATCGGGAGCGCCCTGCTCGGCTTGGCGAACCTCGCGATCCTCGCGGCAACCGGCCCGGCGATCGCGATCGCGATCGCGGTGACCGCGCTGGTCAGCCTGACCGTTACCCCGGTCCTGATCGCGTTCGCAGGGACCCGGATCGCGGCGAAGCACGCGCCCAAACCCGATGGGCTCTGGGTACGCACCGGGCGGCTGGCCGCGGGCCGACCAGCGGCGGTGCTAGTGGTCGGACTGATCCTGCTGGTCGGGCTCGCCGCCTTCTTCCCGACCATGCATCTGTCGTTCGACGAGAGGTCGGCACAGCCGCCCTCGACCCCGAGCAACCAGGGGTACGCCGCGCTGAACGCGCACTTCCCGGCGAACGAGACCCTGCCCGACTATCTGCTGGTCGAGGCTGACCACAGCCTGCGCGACCCTGCGGACCTCGCCGCGTTGAACTCGCTGAGCGAGTCACTGACCAAGATCCCCTCCACGCAGACCGTCTACAGCCTGACCCAGCCCAGCGGCCGGCCACTCAAACCAGCGACCATCGCCAGCCAGGTCGGAACGCTCGCCCACCGGCTCAACACGGCCAGCCAGAAGCTGGCCGCGAAGCGCCACCAACTCGGCTCGTTCAGCTCCGGCTCCACGCGGCTGACCTCAGGCGCCGCCCAACTCGGCGCCGGCTCACGGGCCGCGACCAACGCGGTCAGCCGGTTCATCGTCGGGCTGAGCAAGGAACACAACGGGCTGGGCCGGGCCGCCACCGGCCTCGGGCAAGCGGGCCACGGCGCCAGCCGGCTCTCGGCCGGAGCGCTGACCCTTGGCCGCGACCTGCACCAGGCCCACGACCAGGTCGCCCAGGCCGTATCGGGCCTCGGCCAGATCAGCGGTGCGCTCGACGCCGACCCGTTGTGCACCGTCGACCCGATCTGCCGCAACGCCCGCAAGGCCCTGCGCACCATCTATCTCGCTGAGCACGACAAGCTGCTGCCCGGCCTGAACCAGGCCGCCGACGGCGCGACCCGGATCGGCCACGGTGACGGCACCCTGGCCAGCGGCCTGCAACGGCTGCACGCCGGGTTGACCCGGGCCGAGAACGGCACCGCCCAGCTGAACGCCGGCGAGCGGCTGTTCCAAACCAAACTCGGGCAACTGTCCAACGGGGTAAGTCAGCTCGCTTCCGGTGTCGGCCAGCTGCCATCAAACGTGCAGAAGCTCCTCGACGCCACTGGCAAGCTCAATCACGGACTCACCAAGGCCGGCGGCTACCTCCAGCAGGTCAGCACCCACGCCGACACACCGGAGGCCGCCGGCTTCTATCTGACCGCCAGCGACTTGGCCCGGCCAGCGTTCAGCCTCGCCCAACAGCTGTTCCTGAGCCCCAACGGTCACCTTGCCCGGATCCAGATCGTCGGCACCACCGACCCGCTGACCAACAGCGGCCAAGCGCGCTACCACCAGATCGAGAGCACCGCCGCACTCTCCATCCGCGGCACGTCCCTGCATGGTGCGCACCTTCAGCTCACCGGTGCCGGCGGCTTCGGCAACGACCTCGACAACTACCTGCACCAGGACGCGCAACTTGTCGCGTTGGCCGTCCTCCTGTCGGTCTTCCTGATCCTCGTCGTCGCCCTGCGTGCACTGGTCGCACCGCTGTACCTGCTCGCCTCGGTCGTGCTTTCCTACGCTGCGGCCATGGGCCTGACCACCCTGGTCTGGCAGCACCTCCTCGGCCACCAGATCGACTTCTTCGTGCCAGTGCTCGGCTTTGTGCTGCTGGTCGCTGTCGGCGCCGACTACAACATCCTTCTCATGTCCCGACTCCGCGAGCATGACGACGTACCGACTCCACAGACTGTCGCTCGCGCCGTAGCCAGCACCGGAGCGGTCATCACCTCGGCGGGCATCATCTTCGCGACGACCTTCGCCGCCCTCCTCGGATCGCCGCTGCTCGGCCTGGCCGAGATCGGTTTCGCGATGGCATCGGGCCTGCTGTTGGACACCTTCGTCGTCCGCACCCTGATCGTCCCCGCCTGCGCCACACTCATCGGCGGCCGGAACTGGTGGCCATCCAAACACGCCACCCGCGAGTCACCTGACCGCGACCACCACGAGGTCCTCACGCCCATCCAGCACGCCTGACCCGGCGGCGGCGCGGGTCGGACCCGCGCGACGCCTCGATCTCAAGGAGACCCGCAGTGGCGACCACCATGGTGCACAACCTGGACCTTCACGAGATCGACGTGCTCAGCCTCGAACGCCAAGAACTCTTCGACGCCGTCGACGCGGCCAGGTCACAACACTGGCTGGCGAGGACCGCACTCGGATACCTGCTGCTGGACTACAGCGATGTCGCTGCCATTCTGGCCGACCGCCGCTTCCACTCGGCACTCTCACTCCTCCCTGGGATCGCCGACGCCGACAGCTCGTTTCGGGAACGCCGCCAGCGCTCGATCCTGGCCACCGAAGGCGATGAGCACAGCCGGCTTCGCCGCCTCGCCTCACCCGCCTTCACGCCCCGGGCCACCGAACGGCTTCGCCCCTTCATGCGACAGGTCATGGAGGGACTTGTCGACTCCATCGCCGAACGCGGGGGCTGCGAGTTCGTGACCGAGATCTGCGAGCCCTATCCGATCCCGATCATCTGCGAGCTGCTCGGCGCACCGAAGGAGGACTGGGAGCTGTTCTCCCGCTGGGCCACCGACATCTTCCGGATCTTCAACAACGACGTCGCTAACGACCTCCCCACCATCCAGGCAGCGATGGCTGAGCTTGACCAGTACGTCACCGACCTGATCAATCAGCGCCGACAGCTCCCCGCCGACGACCTGCTCAGCCGGCTCATCGCCGCTGAAGAACAAGGCGACCGGATGACGACCGCGGAGTTGATCATGATGACCGAGGCGGTCCTCATGGCTGGCACCGACACCACCCGCAACCAGCTGGCGTGCGCCGTGGCCCTGTTCGCCCAACACCCGGACCAGTGGAAGGCCCTGGCCGAGGAACCGAGCCTGGCACCACAAGCGGTCGAGGAGACCCTGCGGCACCTCGGTGCCGTCCGATCCACCGTGCGGGTCGCTGCCGAGGACATCGACTACCGCGAGGTGACCTTTCCAGCCGGAACCCTCGTCTCGCTCGGCCTCGCCGTCGCCAACCACGACGCGAACCAATGGCCCGACCCGTACCGGTTCGACATCACCAGGCCTGCAACCGGCGCCCCGCAGATGACATTCGGGTCAGGCATCCACTACTGCCTCGGCGCCTCCCTGGCCCGAGCCGAGCTCCAAGAGGCGCTTCCCATCCTCGCCCGGCGCATGCCCGACCTCCGCCTCGACGGAACCATCGCCTGGAAACCGCCCACCGTCGGCATCTGGGGCCCCGCGCGCCTCGACGTCGTGTTCCAACCGGCATCCGCCTGACCCGTGCTACCCAGACCTTTGACCCTCACGACACGCAGCCGAGAGGCCAGGCGCCCAAAGGCTCGAGATGCGTTCAACCTTCGACCCACACGCGCGAGAGCGGCAGCGCGTTTCGTTCGTATCGATCGTTCTGACAACCGATAGTCCCCCGCTTTCCAGGCCATCTCATACCGCGGGGCCGAGTACGGATGTAGAGCGCCTGGTCGACTACCCCTTAGCGGCTGAGCTCGCGGGTTGCGCGATCGACCAGGATCGCGGCCCAGCGAACTGAATCCCGCGCTCGTCGACTCGACACGACCGTGAGACCGTAGTGAGCTTCGTCTTTACGGTCGAGCAGCTTCATCAGGGTGTCGCTGAGTTTCTTGCCGTCGGCTACGGCGGTGCGGAGCATGACGCCGGCGTCCCGGTGGTTCTCGCCGCGATGAATCTCCCCCAGCCGGATCGCGCAGATGGCATCCGAGGCAGCGATGCCGGCAAGGACGGCCAAGCCGGCGGCGACTCCGGGCATCGCGGAGTCGATGTCGTCGAGAACGAGCTCTGCGACTTGCACGCACGCGCGGGCGTATTCGAGACGCTGGCGGGCCTCTGCTCGTCCCGCTGACTTGGCCCTAGCCATCGGTGCCGGTGCCGGCCGACCAGATCGACATTGCCCTGATCCGATGCAGCTCGATCCCGTCGCGCTGAATCTCTTGGAGTAGTGCGAGATGCGCTTCGGCCGGGTGGCGCCATTCATGGAACGAAAGGTCGACGACTTGGAGCGAGTTTCCGGTCCAGCGCTCCGCCTTGTCGCGAAGGGCGTCGAGCTGCTGCTCCCACTGTGCTGCCGCGCTGTCGATCTCGGCCGCGACCGCGAAAGCGCCAAGGGCGTCGGCGAACTGGGACTTGATCGTCGAGGTGAGCCGAGGTGGTTTCGGTTCACCGGGAAATGGCGGGTGGACGATGAACAGGTCGATGTCGCTGGCATCGTCGCCGTCTCCCCTGGCGACTGAGCCGAACACCGAGGCGAACAGCGGTTGCACCTTCCAGTTCGTGAACTCGCTGCGGAAGTTCTCCCACAGGCGATTTCGGAGGTCGCTGAGAAGGACCGCGACCTCGGCGGCGACATGATCGCGGTTGAGTTCATGCACCTGGTTGCGGCCCATCAGGGTCGCGCGGACGATCCCCTGCTCGACCAGCCGCGCCAGGCTTCGCCGGATTCCGATCTCTGATCCGCGCGCTGCCTGCTGAGCGACTTGGCCCACGGTGAGTGGACGTCCCGAGGCAGCGAGGACAGCGAGCACCGGCCCGTCGAGGGTCGGGGTGACCGCTCGTGTCGGATCAGATACATCCATATCTAAAAGTATAGAAGCGTATCTATTGTGATCGTCAAGACTCGCAACGCGTGGCGACTGCACCGAGCTCTCTGGCGGCTTGGCCGCGCGCCATAGATGATCTTGATCGGCAGCCTTCAAGATCAACTCTCGGGGGGTCTATGGGGGGTCTATCACTCTGTAGACCCCCCAAACAGCCCCAAAAGTCGACCAAGATCAAACAAGCGTCTCCGCAGGTCAGGGGCCTTTTTCGCGTAAGTCGATCTTGGTAAAAAGTCGACAATTCGCGAGTTCAAGTCCCCCCTCCGACACGTTTTGCAGGCCCCTGACCTGCGGTTTTACCCGCGAATCTCGCCGGATCCGGCGCTCGGGGGGTCTATCTCTACTTGAGGGTTCAAGAGGTTGCGCAGCGGAGTGGCCCTCATGCGTGCGTCGGCTAGCGATTCTGTGTAGTCGGACCAAGTGGGGTGCCTGATCGAAGGCGGACCTCTTTGTCCCACTTGAAGACCGCGATCCTGGCGACGATGCTCGTCGCCCACCGGATGTCTTCTTCGCTCGACTCGTTGACTGCGCGACCGTGAGCGGAGTCGTTGCGATTGCCCCTAAGCCGATGGAGCAGATCCTTCTCAGTGGGGCGAAGCGGGACGCCGCAGTCAGAGGCAGTGACGTCCAACTTCATTGCCATTGATGGCTCGTTCAACATTGCGACCACACGCTCCACCCTGTCTCGCTGGTCGACGGTCAATGGTGTCGAGCTCGTAGCTGCGTTGCGAATTGCCCTTCGCTGCGCGGCACTGAACCGACGCGGGACGGTGGCGCCGGCTATCAGGAATTCGATCGCGTCCCAGATGGCTTGTACGCGCTGCACGGACGGCACGTGGTCGTCGGCTGCTCGGCGCAAGGCAGAAAATGCATTGGCGAGCCCTTCGGGGGCACCGGCGGCGATGAGGCTCGCCCATTCCCGCGTGTGGTCGGTCATGTTCAAGTCTGCGTCGGCCAACTCGCTCGCGAGCTCCCTCACGAGCAAGCGATCTGTTCCGAGGCCGCGCGTGACGACGCAATCGACGAGCCCCGGGCGGGCTCGACCTTGCGCGCGTGCGTATTGAGTCTTGGTGCCGTCGGGCATTACCGAGAGCCCGTACAGAACGGTCGTCAGAAGCGCGTCGACTGCGTGTCGAATCCGCGCGATCGCTGCTTGCTCAGCGACGTACAGATTGTCGCCAACCTGGTATGTGATCGCTACGCACGCGACCTCGCAGAAAGGGGCAAATAGGGCGCCGTAGTCGTGCCCGCCGTGGTGCCGCGGAATGAGTTCAACAGGACCTATGCGGAGCAGTTCGTCGAGTACGACACCGGTCACCGGCATCAGTACCTGAAAGACCTCTCGTGGTGCTTGGTCAGCGCCTTGAATCTGGAGGCGCGAATCTGGCAATCCTGCTGACCGGGCAAGGATGTATACGTATTCGGGCACAGGGATGTTGGCAGCACGCGCTCGCGTAGCAATTCGCTCCGCCAATTCAGTCGCGCCGATAGCCGAGACCTGCGTGCCAACGTCAGTTGGCTCCGCCGTATCTGCAAAGCCAGTGAATTGAACGTTTGAGGCTTGGTCGAGAAGCACGCGGACTTGAAGGGGGGCAAGGAAGTCGACCGGCCCACTCGTGCCGCTTCGAAGCAAGAATTCGGCGCGGGGTCGATCCTTGATGCTTTGGTGGGTTGTGGCCCGGTCCACGAATCGGCGCTCGCCGCCGAAGTCCGCTTCAGCTTGCAGGATTGGACCAGTGCCGAGCGGATCCCGCCATTCAGTCACGGTCCCTCCTGTTGGACGTCCCGCGAGTTCACTCGATCCCGGGCTGTCGTGATCGCCACCTGTTGGAGCGTCGGCAGAAGTTCGCCTAGCAAAACGATCGCAAGCTCTGCGGCAGGGGCTGAACCGTCGACGGCGAAGCGCTCAATCGCAGATCGTCCAGCCGCGAGCAGGTCAGCCGCGGTATCGACGCCTGATGCGCTGATTGCGGCAAGGCCATAAAGGAGCGCACCCTCAGGCAGCCCATTGGCGATCGAACGGTCGACTGCGTCGAGAAGCCAAGGGCGGCTATCGCTGACATTTGGCTCGTGTCGTGACGGTCCGAGGGTCATGAGGCGGGCCACCGTCAGGGCTAGCTGCCGAATGTGCTCTCCAACCGTTGGTGAAAACTTGTACGCCTCCATTTGGCCAGCACGGAAGCTGAACTCGGTTGGCTTTGCAAGATCGTCCATTGCAGCTACGAGGAAGCGAAGAACGACAAGCACCGCGATTGCGGCCTGCCGTTCGCGTTGAAGCCCCTCACTTCTCGTCGCATCAAGCATCCCGAGCTGTTCGGAGTCCAAAGGCAGACTGATCGTTACCGCATCGTCTCCGGCGGCTTCACGGGCCCGTTGCACTTGGTCGAGCGCCGCGTGAACCTGTCGGAGGAGGCCACCGAATGCCTGCTTGTCTTTCGCGATCGCAGCGAACATCTCGTCGAATTTCGGCACCTCCCCATACGCGGCTTCGACCTTCGTGGCAGCTCGTGCAAGTTCAGCGGCGAGCTGCTGGAGGTCAGCCGGCGGAAAACCGATTTGCCCTGCGGCTTCAGATTCAGCCTGGTTCGGTGCCGCAGATCCATCCTGCTCGGGTTCAGCGGTTAGTTGCTCACCTGTCGAGATCGGGTCGGGTTCGGGGGTTGTCTGCGGAATCACCTCTGCTGGGTCGGCCATATTGGGTTGTTCTGCTGAATGGGCGCTTGACGATCCTGCCGCGCGTCGTGCCCGCGCCCGCCTTAACAGCAACTGGGCACGATCGACATCCTCAAGTCCGATCTCACGTAGCTGCCACTGTTGTTGCTGCGGTAGCTGGTCGGGATCGAGTTCGACCAAAGTCGGTCGGCCATAGAGGACTTCAGCCGCCAGTTGCCGGACGTACAGCGAGTCCGCATTTATAAGTTCAGCCTGCTCCTCCAAGATGGCTGCGAAGCCATCTGCGAGTCTGTTCATCAGCGGCGGCACGACCTCGTCGAACGCCGCTGGTGAGACGCCGTCGGCAGTGATACGGACCGCGCCGTCGCCGTACCAGCCCACTCGCCCAGGCTCCGCTCCGGTGATGTCCCGCAGTTGTTGCAGTTGGGGCATCGCCCTGAGTTCGTCAAAGATCGCGATGCTGTCCTGCGAGTCGATAAGGCCGTGGGACGTCAGTTCTCCGAAAGGCGATTCAATCGCCTGTAAGAGGTGAGTAAGCAGATCGCGAAGCGCTGTCCAGACGCGAGCTGTTCGAGCCTCGGTCGATTCAGTATCGCTGGCGCGTAGTTCTTCGAGCGCAGCCTGCAGTCGCGACATTGCTCTGACAGCAGCCTGGTATGGAGACCCGGCGGACAAGATCTTCAAGCGAGACGTCGCGAGATCGAGGCGTGCTACCTCGACATCCTCAAGCGGTCGAGCGATCTCAAACTGAACTGACGGCGGCGCCGAGGCAAGCCCAATGAGATGCAACCGAGCGGCCATAGCCTAGGTCTACCGCACACCACCGACCGAGAACGGCCGATGGAGAACATCAGCCGTGCTCCGGCGAATGAGTCCCTCCGACGATGAGCTCCGTCATAAGTGCCGCAGCTCGAGCGGAGCGCTCTTTTAGGACGTGTGAGTAGACGGTCCGGGTGACCATGACGCTGTTGTGGCCGAGGAGTTGGGCGACGATCTGGTCGTCGACGCCGGCGAAGATCATCGCGGTCGCGGTGGTGTGCCGGGTGTCGTGAAGGCGAAGCATTGGCAGCGGCTGGTCAGGGTGCTTCTTGTTGTACGCGGTGATCATTCGCTTGAACGTCCGTGACAGGTGGTCGGGATGCAGGGGCGTACCGATGGTTCCGTCGGGCTGGTTGCGGCCGTCGCTGGTGAAGACGTAGTCGGACTCGAACCACTTCCCCGCCGCGACCGCCGTGTCGCGTTCGGCGGTCCAGCGTTCGCGATGCGCATTCATCACATCGATGAGGACTGCGTCGAGTGGGACGAACCGGCCCTTCCCTTGGCCTTTAGTGGTGTCGCGTTCGATCACCTTGCCGCTGTACGTGGTGGTCCGGTTGCGGGTCAGTGCGAGGGTGCCGTGCTCGAGGTCGACGCTGGGCCAGCGCAGACCGAGCAGCTCGCCGCGTCGGGCGCCGCGGGTGAAGTACAGCCAGAACAGTGCGATCAGCCGGTTGTCGGCGTAGTGGGTCAGGAACGCGAGGATCTGTTCGGGTTCCCAGATGACGTAGCTGCCCTGGTCGGACTTCGACGGCGTACGGGGTGCGTCGTCCTTGCCGATCTGGGTGCACGGGTTGGTACGCCGTAGCGGCGGGTCGGCGGTGATCGCGTCGCGGAAGCAGGCCCGCAGGATGTTGTGGATGTATGCGGTGGTCCGCTGCGACAGGGGTCCGCGACCGCCCGGGCTGCCTTCGGTCATCAGCCGGTCGTAGAGCTTGATCAGGTCGCGGGCTCCGACGTCGCGGACGTAGAGGTGGCCGAGGTCGGCACGGATGTGCAGCCGGACGTACTTGCGGTAGGACTCGAGCGTGGTCTCACTGAACCGGCCGAGCCGGACCCGGCGGGTGAGGATCGCGTCCCACTGCTCGAACCATTCGTTCATCGTGAGACCGCGCCCGGCGACCGGCTTGCCGTCGTGGGTGGCGTCCTCGCCGGTCTGTTCCCGGATCCAGCGGGTGCCTGCGGCGCGGCTCTTGAGGCCTTTCTTGCGGCGGCGCTGGCCGTAGACGGTGACTTCGGCGGTGTAGGTGCGCGTGTCGGGGTTGAGGTAGACGGTGCCTTCTCCCCTGCTGCGGCGCCCCACGATCCGTGTCCTCTCTATTGCGTCGGTTACAGCCGGCCGGCGGTGCGGGTCATCCAGGCCCGCAGGTCGCCGGGCTCGAACCGCAGCTCGCGGCCGAGCTTGAGGGCTTTGAGCTCGCGGCGGTGCCGGTAGACCCAGTCCTTGCTCATCTGCAGGACCGCCGCGACTTCATCGACAGTCATCAATCGCTCGAGCGCAAGGGGCTGCGCGGGATCTGTGGACAGGGCGGTCATGTCGTCTCCTTCATGGGTCAGCGGCCGAGGGAACGGCCGCGGTCGGGCTGGGGGTAGATCTGCTGCCGGTACAGGTCCTCGTCGTACGGGCTGCGTGGTCTCGTCGCCGGAAGCTGCTGGGAGGCGAGTCGCTGGACTCGGCTGTCGCGGAGGCGTTCGACGAGTTCCGCGGTCAGCGCTGCCGCGGTTCGCTCGGGACTATCAACTGGTGGCCCGCACTCGGGCTCGTAGGTCGTGTCGGCGGCGAGGTAGATGTGGTTCTCGTTGCGGCCGCGGGACAGCGCGACGTAGCCGTGTTCGCGGGTGATGGGTCCGAGCCCGTAGACCAGGGTGGTGTCGACGGTCAGTCCTTGGGCTTTGTGCATGGTGGTGGCGTAGCCGAGGTCGATCGCACCAGCCGCCATCATCGGCTGGTCGACGGTGACCTGGTGGCCGTCGTCGAAGGCGAGTACGGCGCGAGCGCGTCGTACGTCGACGTCGGCGACTGTCCCGCGCTGGCCGTTGGTCAGGCCGTGGTCGCGGTCGTTCATGGCGACGATGATCCGGTCGCCCGTCCGGAAGGCCCGCTGGCCGGCGCTGGTGGTGATCGTGAGCTCGTCGTCTCCGAGAGCACCGGTATCGACCTGCTGTTGGTGGATCGTCTGGTTGAGCCGGCTGACGTCGCTGCGTCGGGCGGCGAGGACGAGGACGTCGTCGCCAGAGGTAGCGGCTCGCTGGTAGTCGCCCGCGATCTGCTCAAGCAGCTCGGGCTTATTGGGTGCGGTGTGGATCCGACCGTGACGACGGTAGGCGTCGAGGGCGGTGACCGGGTCGCCGTCGCGAAGGGTGCGCAGCGCTTCCTGTTCCCAGGTTTCGCGTTGCCGCTGGTTGCTGGTCAGGTGGATCGCGGCGGGTTGGGCGGCGAGGGTGGCGAAGATGCCTCCGGCGCCGATCTCGGGCAGCTGGTGCGGGTCGCCGACGGTGACGAGTTTCCCGTCGGCTGCGGCGACGTGGGCGAGCAGTCGGTGCAGGGTGCGGGTGTCGACCAGGCCGGCTTCGTCGAGGACGAGGACGACACCGGGCGGCAGGCCGTGACGGTCGGCGTCGTGCAGGGTCTTGGTGAGGCTGTGGCTCGGGATGCCGGTCGCGGCTTCGAGTTCGCCGGCGGCGAGCCAGGACAGGCTCGCTCCGATGACGGGCTTTCGTGCGGCCGCCCAGAGTTGATGCGTGGCCGCGAGTGCCGCGGTCTTGCCGGAGCCGGCCGGTCCGGCGAGCACATCGACCCGACGCCCGGAGCTCACCAGTTCACGGACCGCAGCGGTCTGCTCTGCGGACAGGCCTGTCGAGTCGAAGGCGGTGGCGACGATCATCGGATGCACGACCGCGGCCGGCTCCGTCGGTGTCGTGGTGGCGAGGGTGAGGGTGGCGCGTTCGATCGTGAGCAGCTCGATGGTCGTGTAGCGGCGTTCGCGCGGGCTGCCGGAGATGACCGGGACGACTTCGTCGCGGTCGAGCAGCTCGAGCACGACGCGGTCGAGGTCGGCGAGGGTGACTGGAGTTCCGGCGTACTCATCGCAGACCGCGCGGGCGAGGTCTTGACGGGTGAAGCTGGTCTGGCTGGCGGTCAGGCCTTCGGACCCGAACAGCCCGGCGGCGAGCAGGTCGAGGTCCGGTGGACCAGGAGGTGCGACGCGACTGAGAAGATTCGCGATGGTCTTGTCCGCGACCCCATGGGCTGCGGCCTCGGCCCGCCAACGGTCCCGAAGTCCCTCAGCGCCGCCGCGGCGTTTGGCCGGCCGGGTGTCGAGGCACGCGGTCTGTGCCGCCTTCGCACCCGTCGTTCCGCGGTTGGCCATGGCCTGCTTGATCTGCGCGCTTCGCTTGGCGAAGACGGCCAGCGCTCCCGGCGGCATCGCCTCGATCTCGGCGATTCCCTGCTGCACCGGCGTCCAGCCGACCCCGAGACGCCGGGTCAGCTCGCCGCGCAGGACTGCGTGGTAGATGCTGCTCGCGGTTCGGGCGTGCCGGTAGATCGCGGCGGTGTCCATCGCCGACCACCGGCCGTCGCTCCCCCGGACCAGGTTCGGGATCACCAGATGGGTGTGCAGCTGCGGATCGCCGGCACGGCTGGACCGGTGGTCGAACGCCGCTACGATCAGCCCGTCGGTCGTGATCCGCGGCACGGTGCGACCGTCGCCGTGATGCCCGCGGGCGGCGGTCGCTGCATGCCGCTGCAGATAGGCCACCACCTCACCGACCGCCATGTTGTGCGCATCACGAACCTGGCTGGCCGTGTCTGGGTCGCTGAGGCCGTAGAGCACGCTGACCGACTTCGGCGCCGACACCGTGACGTCTAGCCCGGCCCGGCGGATGTCGACCCGCGCGCCGGCATGATCGAGCGCTTCGCCGTACCGGTCCCGGCCGTCGGTGTCGCGATAGAGCCCGGTCGGATCGAGCCCGACCGCCGCCGCAACCCGGCGAACCACGTCGATATCGAGGGTCGCGTCCTGCTCGGCGAGCCGACGCTTAGCCGCTTCCAGAGTCGTCGCCGCGGGCAGGTCAGCGGTCGCCATACCCGTGGTCTCGAGCGCTCGGATGAGTCGTTCGGCAGGCAGCCGTCGCCGTGGGTCGGCGCGCAGCACTGGAGCGACCAGCTGGTCACCGCCTGCGCCGCAGCCGTTGAGCAAGGCCCGCAATGCACGCTCGCCCGCATCGTCGAGGGCACCGGTCAGGCCGGCGGCGCGGGCGCCGTCTCCGAGC